>NZ_JBSFNC010000026.1:0-6829 GCF_053586895.1 Amycolatopsis sp. NPDC003731
CCGGGGGTGCGGCGCAAGGAGACCAACGTCGTCGGGGTGCGGATCATGCCGTACTTCGCGCTCAAGGGCGGGGCGTTCTTCACCCTGGTCGTGGGGGTGCTGGCGCTGATGTCGGGGCTGTTCCAGATCAACCCGGTGTGGAACTTCGGGCCCTACAACCCTTCCCAGGTCTCCGCCGGGTCCCAGCCGGACTGGTACATGGGCTGGGCGGACGGGCTGCTGCGCGTCTGGCCGCCTTGGGAGCTCTACCTGGGCGACCACACCGTGCCGCCGGTCTTCTTCGCCGGCGCCATCGGCATCGCCGTGCTGGTGACGGCCCTGCTGAGCTACCCATTCATCGAGCGGAAGCTGTCCAGGGACACCGCGCACCACAACCTGCTCCAGCGGCCGCGGGACGTCCCGGTCCGTACGTCGATCGGCGCCATGGCGATCACGTTCTTCCTCGTGCTCACCCTGTCCAGCTTCAACGACATCCTCGCCGTCCAGTTCGACGTGTCCCTCAACGCGATGACGTGGGCCGGCCGGATCGGGCTGCTCATCGGACCGCCGCTGGCCTACTTCGTCACCTACCGGCTGTGCGTCGGCCTCCAGCGGGCCGACCGCGAGGTGCTCGAGCACGGCGTCGAGACGGGCATCATCAAGCGGCTGCCGCACGGTGAGTTCATCGAGATCCACCAGCCGCTGGCCGCCACCCCGCTCGAGTACCAGGGCGCACCCGTGCCGAAGAAGATGAACAAGCTGGGCTCGGCCGGCCACGCGGTGCCCGGCTCGCTGCTCACGCCGGACCCGCCGGCCGAAACCCGTGCCCTGGACCGGGGGCGGCGATGACGACGGTGGCGCCGGTCGCCCGGGCGCGGCTCGCCGGCTGCTGTGCGGCGGTCACCGCCGCGGGCTCCGCGGCCGCCACGGCGGCCGGCTTCACCTGGCTGCCCTTCGACTGGCCGGCGCTGGGTGCGGCGGTGGCCCTCGTCGTCCACGCGGCACTGGCGCTGACCATCGTCGATCTCCGCGACCGGCGGCTGCGGCGCAGTGCGGCCACCGTCGCGGTGCTGCTCGGCGGGCTGCTGCTCGCCGGGTCGGCCTGGGCGGCCGCGGTGCACTGGTCCGGCAGCCCGCCCGCGGTGCTGCTTTCGGTCGTCCAGAACGGCGTCGGGCCGCTGGCCGTGCTGTCCGTCCGGCTCGGGAGTGCCGGGTGAGCCGAAGCCCCGCCTTGATCACCACGGCCGCCCCGTCGGCCGACGAGCAGCTCGCCCGGCGCCGCCGCAAGTACGTGGTGATGATGGCCTGCCGCATCCCGTGCCTGGTGCTGGCCGGGCTCACCGCGCACGTCTGGTGGCTGGCCCTGGCCTTCCTCGCGATCTCCGTGCCGCTGCCGTGGGCGGCGGTGCTCATCGCCAACGACGTGCCGGCGCGCCGCACCGAGCGGACCAGCCGCTTCCGGCCGCCGCGCGCGGAACTGCCGCGGTCAGCCGCCGAAGGACGCCAGCGCCTCGGGGAATGACGGCGGCAACGGCTCGCCGACCGTCGGGAGCCCGCGCCAGCCCGGACCGGCCGGGCGGACCGGGATGCCCTCGGCGTGCAGGGTGCGCAGGGTCCGCACGTCCGCGGACGGCGACGTCATCGACCACACCACCACGGCGCTCGGCGCGTAGCGGCCGGACACCACCCGCAGGACGTCGATCGACACCAGGCCGCCGAGGAACATCGACGGGGCGCCGTCGTCGCCGAGGGCCGCGCTGAGCATCTTCACCGGCAGTTCGTGGCGCTCCGCCGGCCCGCAGACGAACAGGGCCGGGCCCCGGCCGGCCCGGGCGGGCGCCGGCGTCCGCAACCGGTCCAGCGCCGCCGAGGCCGCGGCGGCCAGCGCCCACTCCGCGGCCATCGCGTTGCGGTCGCCCGCCTGCGCCCAGCGTTCCCCGATCGCCCGCAGGACCGGCGCGACGACCTCGGTCCAGCACTTCGCCACCCCCAGACTGGCGAGCGCGTCGTCGACCAGGTCGCCCATGGCCGGCACGTCGAGCAGTTCGGCGGCTTCGGCGATCCGCTGCCGCCGCTGCTTCACGGTCGTCTCCGCCGCGGTCCGGGACAGCACCAGCCTGGCCGCTTCGCGCGCCCGGGTGCCCTGCGCCTGAAGCGCTCGCATCCGCCGCAACCGCTCGACGTCCTCGGCGGTGTACCGCCGCCGGCCGTTCTCCTCCCGGCCCGAGGCGCCGATGCCGTACCGCTGCTCCCACGTCCGCAGCGTCACCTGCGAGACGCCGAGGGTCCGGGCGACCTCGCTCGAGGTGAGGGACCGCCCCTCGGATGTGCTGCTCACAGGCTCTCCCGGCTCCGGTTGAACGCATTCTGCATCACAGTACTCGCTGCGGGTCCCCGCGTCTCAGCGCGTAATGACGATTCATATGCGATGCAAAACGACCTAAATTCGCCTTGAGTACGGCGATCGAGCGCAGTGACGGCTAGCTTTGCATCGATTGTGCAACTCACTCGGGAGGGCGGTCCATGGCTTCGAGCAATCGGCGCGCCGCGGTCTGCGGCCCGCCTGACGCGAGCAGGCGCGCCGCGGCCTCGCGCACGCGGCCGCCCGACGACAGCACCGCGGCGGTGGCCTCGGTGACCGCGGCCGGAGTCAGGCGGTGCGGGTCGAGCACGCGGCCCGCCGGAATGCGTTCGAGATCATGAGCGACCGCGAACTGGTCGCTGGAGAACGGCAACGCGATCGCGGGCACCCCGGCGGCCAGGCATTCGGTGAAGGTGTTGTTGCCGCCGTGGTGCACGACCAGGGAGGCACTCGGCAGGAGCGCCCGCTGCGGCACGTGGTCGAAGACCTCGATCCAGCGGTCGTCCGCGAACGCCGTCCGCAGCGTCTCGGCCCGGTTCCCGGCCGAGACCAGCACCGAGACGTCCGGCACCTGCGCCGCACCGCGGACGACGGTGGCGAGCACGTCGTCGCGGGCGGAGAGGAACGTGCCGAACGAGACGAGGACGAGCCGCCGACGCCCGCCGTCGGTCAGCTGCCCGACGCGGTCCCGCCACTCGGGCGAGAGCCCGGTCTCGCCGACGTCGCTGCAGTGCCCGGCGAACAGCAGCGCCGGCCCGGCCGGCAACGGCGGCAGCCACGGCAGCTCGGGGTAGTTGAACAGCACGGCCTCGGGCGAGGTCAGGCCGAACGCACTGCGCGGGGCCGGCCGGCCGGGAGCGTGCTCGGCGAGGAACCGGGTGAACAGCTCGGTGAACAGGCGGTCGTTGGCCGCCACTTCGGCTCGCAGCGCCGCCAGTTCGGCCGCCGGGGGCGTGATCGCGTCCGGCCAGTAGGGCGGCAGCCCGAAGAAGCGGTCCGGGCCCTCGAGCACGTAACCGGGGTGCCCGGGGCAGAACGCCGCCCACCGCCGGTCCAGCGCCCGGAGCGCGAGCGTGACCGCGTAGGCCAGCTGGTCGACGAGGTACCAGTCCGGACGCAGCCGGGCGTCCAGGCGCCGCAGCGCGGCGTGGACGCCGGCGGGGTCGGGCAGCATGTCCGCCCGGCGGTGCCGGGCCTGGGCCAGCAGCGCCGGCACCGCACCCGCGCGGGTGGCGTCGAGGAACTCGGTCAGCCGCCGGGCCCCGGCCGCCTGCTGGCGGGTGCGCTCGGCGATGCCGGTGTTGGCGTTGTCGCCGAACCCGAACGGCTCGAACCGCAGACCCCGCCGTGCGGCGAGGTCCGCGAACGCGGGGTCGCACGCGAACGTCACGTCCGCGCCCTCGGCCGCCAGCGCCGCCGCCACCGTGGCGAGCGGCTGGGCGTGCGAGGCGAACGGCGGGCTCACCACCACGATCCGCGCTTCCGGCATCCCGTTCTCCCCGTCGTCGTCGCCGATCCGGCGGCCTTGTCCCCAGAGGTACTGCCGTGATCATCCACGACACCGCCCCCGCCGACGCGTTGACGGCGCTGCGGGACCTGCGACCCGGCACCGACCTCACCCGGGTCGACGAGGTCCGCCGCGGCTTCCACCCGGCGTTCGGCGTCCCGGCCTTGGTCGAATACGCCGGCGCCGGTCCGGCGGCGGGCGACGCCGATTCCGCGCTGGCCGAGTTGCGGGCCTTGGCCCGGGCGTCGGATCCGCCGCCACCCTCCGACGTGCTGGCCGCCCTCCCCGAGACCGAAGGAGTGCTCGCCGACCTGGGCACGTCCGTGGCCCTGGACCTCTTCTCCGCCGCGACCGCCGCGCACGGCTGGGTGGCGGCGGGCGTGGCGATCCGCGCCGCCTTCGACACGGCCTCGCCACGCCGTCGCGTGCTGCTGCTGGACCTGGCCGAGCGGCACGACGTCGGGGGCATCCCGGCCGGGGCGGTGGTCGAGGGCGCCGAGCACGACCGCGCGCTGCGGCACGCCGGGTGGCGGTACCTCTCCCGGCACAGCGGGGCGATCACGCGGGAACGCGACGAAGACCCCTACGAACGGGCGCTCGCGGCGGTCTGCCGCGCGACCCCGGCCGACGCACCACTGTGGACGGTCCCGCCTGCGCGTCGCGAGGGGCTGGTCGTGGCCCAGTCGATGCTGCTGGGCTCGTTCGACCAGCCGGGCGCCGGGGCGAGCGGCGGGCTGACCGTGCTCCTGCGGCACCTCGGTACGGCCCTGCCCCAGCACGACGGCATCGCCCGCGTGGTCACCCTGACCCCGGCCGGGCACGACGACCTCGCCGGCCGCCCCGCGCTGGCCGAAGCCGACGGCGACGGGCACGTCGTGCTGCGGATCCCGGTCGACGCCCCCACCGCGCCGGCCCAGCCCGAGCTGTCCCGGCACCGCGCGGCGCTCACGTTCCTGGCACGACGGCTGCTGCGGCTGTCCGGCTGTCACCCCGACGTCGTGCACGTCCGGTACGCCGACGACGGGTCGCTGGCGATCGCCGACGCCGCCACCGCGCTCGGCGCCCGGACCGTGTTCACCCTGACCGCGGACCCGCACCGCTCGCTCGCCGAGCGGCACCGGCCCGCCAGCGCCGAGTCCCCGGCCAGCGCGCGGTTCGACCTGCACCGCGTGTACGCGGCCGACCGGCTGGTGGCCCGGGCGGACACGCTGCTCGGCTTGCCCGGGCGGCCGCCGGGGGAACTGCCCGCGTACTTCCCCGCGTTGCGCGGGCGCCCGGAACCGGAGTCCCTCGCCGAGGGGATCCCGGTGCTGCCCCAGGTCGCCGCCGAGGATCCCCGGCAGCAGCAGCTGGCCGACTCCTTGTTCGCGCCGGACGACCGGCTGCCCCGCCTCGGCCCGGACGCCCGCGGCCTGCCGATCGTGCTGTCCGTGGGCCGGCTCCACCCGGTCAAGCAGCAGGACCTCCTGGTCGAAGCCTGGCTCACCCGCGGCCTTCACCGGCGGACGGCGCTGGTGCTCGTCGGGGGCGACCCCGCCCGTCCGACCGAGGACGAAACCCGGGTGCTGGAGCGCATCCTCGCCCTGCACCGGGCGTACCCGCGGGCGGCAGGCCGCCTGGCCGTGCTGGCGGCGCTCGGCAACGACGACGTCCGGCTGCTCGAACACGGGCTCACCCGCCTGCTTCCGGCGCCCTCGCCCCACCTCTACGCCTGCCCCAGCCGCAAGGAGGAGTTCGGCATCGCGGTCCTGGAAGCCATGGAAGCCGGGCTGCTCGTCCTCGGCCCGCGCCGCGGCGGGCTCCGGCACTACATCGACCACGGCCACAACGGCCTGCTGGCCGACACCTCCGGCCTCGAAGCCTTCGGTGACGACTTGAGCGCGTTCGTCCGCGCCGCGGCCGACGACCCGGTGCGGGCGCGCGCGGCCGCGGCCGCCGGCCGGGACACGGTCCGGCGCCGGTTCGGCATCACCCAGGTCGCCGCCCGCTTCGCCGACGTCTACCGGCGAACGAGCCGCACACCCCGAAGGCCGGCGTCGTGAGCCGCCGCCTGGCAGCCGGTGCTTCCCTCGGCCGGGAAACGGCGATGCCGAGGACCGAAGGTGGCGTCAGGCCGCTCGTGCCCGACGACCTCGACCGGCGGTTCGCCGCCGGGGACGCGGGCGCGCTGCGCGCGGTCTTCGACCGGCACGGGCCCGCCGTGCAGCGACTCGCCCGCGCGAGCCTGCGCGATCCGGCGGACGTGGACGACGTCGTCCAGTCGACCTTCGTCTCGGCCTGGAACGGCCGGAGCACCTACGACCCGGGCCGAGCCGGCCTGCTGGTCTGGCTGCTGGGGATCACCCGCCGCCGCATCGTCGACCTCCTGCGTTCGCGCGGACGGGAACACCGGGACAGCGAAGCGGCGGCGGCCGTTTCGCCGCCGGAGACCGCCGTGGCGGAGTCGCCGGAGCGGGTGCTCGACCGGCTGATCGTCGCGGACGGCCTGGCGCGGCTCCCGGAGGCGCAACGCCTGGTGCTGCACCTGGCCTTCTACGCCGATCTGACCCACACCCAGATCGCCCACCGCACGGACCTCCCGCTGGGCACGGTGAAAAGCCACCTGCGCCGCGGCATGCGCGCGCTGCGCGAACAGCTCGAGTCGAGCGCGGAGGAGGTGAACGATGGCGCACCCGGATCCCGACCGCCTCACGCTGCTCGCCCTCGGTGACGGCGGCCCGGACCCCGCCGAGACCGCTCACCTCGGCACCTGCCCGGCGTGCCGATCGGACTACGACTCGCTGCGCACGATCGCCGGACTGGGCCGGGAAGTGGCGGCCGAGCTGTCGCTGCCACCGGTGTCCGACGACGTCTGGCACCGCATCGCCGCCGAGACCGGCCAGGACCCGGCGGGTTCGCCGCGGGCGGGCGTGCCGGCCGGTCAGGACCCGGTGGGTTCGTCGCGGGGGAGCGTGTCGGCCGGTCAGGACGCGGCGGGTTCG
>NZ_JBSFNC010000026.1:6929-83268 GCF_053586895.1 Amycolatopsis sp. NPDC003731
CGGCGGGTTCGCCGCGGGCGGGCGTGCCGGCCGGTCAGGACCCGGTGGGTTCGTCGCGGGGGAGCGTGTCGGCCGGTCAGGACGCGGCGGGTTCGTCGTGGGTGGGCGTGTCGGCCGGTCAGGACCCGGTGGGTTCGTCGTGGGTGGGCGTGTCGGCCGGTCAGGACGCGGCGGGTTCGTCGTGGGTGGGCGTGTCGGCCGGTCAGGACCCGGTGGGTTCGTCGTGGGTGGGCGTGTCGGCCGGTCAGGACGCGGCGGGTTCGTCGTGGGTGGGCGTGTCGGCCGGTCAGGACCCGGTGGGTTCGTCGCGGGGGAGCGTGTCGGCCGGTCAGGACGCGGCGGGTTCGCCGCGGGCGGGCGTGCCGGCCGGTCAGGACCCGGTGGGTTCGTCGCGGGGGAGCGTGTCGGCCGGTCAGGACGCGGCGGGTTCGTCGTGGGTGGGCGTGTCGGCCGGCCGGGACGCGGCGGGTTCGTCGCGGGCAACCGTGCATGCCCTCCCGCACCGAGGCCGGCGGACTCCGGCGCGCCGGCTGTTCCGGTACGCGGCTGCGGTCGTGGCGGCGGCTTTGGTGGCGGTGACGTGGGTGGTGACCGCCTCCGGCGGCGACCCCGGCCGGGTGGTGGCCGAGGCACCGCTGAGCCGCCAGCCGGCCGCACCGGCCGGGGCCGGCGGGCAGGTGCAGGTCGTCGACGACGGGTCCGGGACGGTGCGGCTGAAGGTGCGGCTGACCGGGATGCCGGCCGCGGAGGGCCTCTACGAGGTCTGGCTCTACGACGGCGTGAACACGATGATCCCGCTCGGTGTGACGGCCGGGGCCGACCTCGAGGTCGCGGTTCCGCCGGGGCTTTCCCTGAGCCGGTTCCCGGTGATCGACGTGTCGGCCCAGGCGCTGGGGCAGCAGGAGCACGGGACGAGCATGCTGCGCGGGAGCGTCCGTGCCTGATCGCCGGGAAACTTCCGCACGGCTGCATCCGATCCGGGGCCCCGGCTCGTATCCCGGGTGTCCAGTCCTCATCGGGAACGGAGTCATCATGCGCGTTCGGATGCTCGGGATGTCCATCGTGGCCGCGGCGGCGCTGGCCGGCGTGGCCGCGGCGCCCGCCCAGGCGGCGCAACCGGCCCACGCCGTCTCGCACCACCACCCGTACCACTTCGGGAAAGGCCGGACCGACCTGACGCTCGACCCGGCGGCCGCGCAGGCGCTCACTTCGCTGGGAGTCAAGGTTTCGCCGGTCCTGGCCCGGGTGAGCCACCCGGGCGGCAAGACGGTCTTCGGGTTCACCATCGTCGGCAACCCCGAGGACGGCACCATCGAGCACCTCGGCGGGCTGCTGCTGCGCGCGGGCGGCAGCTGCCTGTACCTGACCAGCTACACCATCGAGCTCGGGCGCGGGGTGGTGAGCGGCCGGATCGACTTCCGGACCCGCGCCGACCTGTTCACGATCGGCGCGGCGACCCCCGCCGGGGTCACCTTGGCGTTGACGGCACCGGCCGCGGCGCTGCTGAACAAGACGTTCGGCGTCAGCGCGTTCACCGCCGGACTGGTCATCGGCTACGGGAACCCGATGATCCGCAAGTGACCGGAAGGAAAGGGCACCATGGACACACCGGGTCTGCACGCCTACCTCAGCTACCGGGACGCGGCCGCGGCGCTCGGCTGGCTGACCGCGACGGGGTTCGCGATCGTGTCCCGTGTGGACGGTGCCGACGGCGGCGTCGTCCACGCGGAGGTCGGGTTCGGGGCGGTCGTGCTGATGATCGCCACCGCGGACGCGGACTACGACCGGCCGCGGTTGCTCGGCCGCAGCACCGGGGACGGGCTCTACCTGTGGTTCGACCGGCCCGGATCGGTGGACGGCTGGTTCGGCAGCGCCGTCGCGGCGGGTGCACGGGCGGTGATCGCGCCGGAGGACACCGAGTGGGGGACGCGCCGCGCCCGCGTGCTCGACCCGGAGGGCAAGGAGTGGAGCGCCGGGACCCATCGCCCGGGCACGACCTGGTGAGGGCTCTCCTCCGCCGGTGGCCCGGTCAGCGCGGGCGGGTCAGGTCGATCTCGGCCCACACCGTCTTGCCGGTGGGCCGCTGAGACTGACCCCACGACACGCTCATGCCGGCCACCAGCTTGAGCCCGTGCCCGCCCTCGGCGGAGGGCGGCTGCGGGCAGGCCGGATCGATGCACGTGTCGTCGACCTCCACCGAGAGCCAGTTCGGCTTGCGCAGCAGCCGGACCTGGCGGGGCGGCGACCCGTGCCGGAGCGCGTTCGAGGCCAGCTCGTCGACCACCATGAGTGCGTCGACGCGCTGGTCTTCGGGCAGGTCCTGCAGCAACCGGTCGGCCCAGGCGCGCACCCTCGCCAGCTCGGCGAGGTCGTCGGCGACCTCCAGCGCGATCACCCGCAACGAGTCGTCCAGCTGCTCGGTAGGCATCGAGGCCCTTCCTGTCCGTCGAGACGAGTCCGTGTGGGCCAGTGACTACCCGCTCGCCGCGGCGATCAACCCGCCCGCCGGAGAGTTCAGCCGGTGGGCAGGTCGATCTCGGTGTGCCGGTCGGCGAGCGTGCGGGCGAGGTCGGCGAGCTTGACGTTGAGGTCCTGGGACGTGCGCCGCAGGACGTCGAACGCGTCGTCCGCGGAGACGCCCCGGCGCGCCATGATGATGCCCTTGGCCTGGCCGATCACGTCCCGGCTGTCGATGGCTTTGCGCAGGTGGGTGGCCTGCAGCTCGGCTCGGGTGACGGCGTCGGTGGCGGCCAGGGCGAGGGAGGCGTGGGTGGCGAGCAGCAGCAGGACGTCGCGGTCGGCGGCGTCGAGTCCGTGGCGGTCGCGGGAGTAGACGTTGAGCGCGCCGCTCGTCTCGCCGGCCGGTGGCCCGCTGATGAGGGCGGTGGACAGCACCGAGCCCATCCCGAGTTCCGTGGCGGCCGGCGCCCAGCGGGGCCAGCGCGGTTCGGCCGTGAGGTCGGGGGCGATCGCGACGGCCGGGCCGCCGGGTTCGGCGGCATCGACGCAGGGGCCTTCCCGGAACCGGTACTGCAGCCGGTCGAGTTCGGTGGCGACCTCGTCGGTCTCGGCGGGGGTGTGGAAGCCGCCGTCGGCGTCGAGCAGCGTGAAACTGGCGAGGTCGGCGTCCGGGACCATCACCGTGGTGGCTTCGAGCACCCGCTGCAGGACGTCTTCGACGGTCGGGGCGGTGAGCAGGGTGCGCGTCAGCTCGGCGAACTGCCGGGCCAGGGGCCCGGGCGCGAGGAGGTCGGAGACGAACGCCTCTTTGTCGCGCCGCCAGTCCTGGTCACTGCTCATGCCGGTCTCCCCGAGTCGCTGCGGAAGACGGCTGTGTGCTCAACCATCGCGACGACCAACGTAGCCCGCCGAGCCGCCGGCCGCTACGAGCGACGGTTTCCGGCCGGCAACGGTCGCCCGGGTGGCGGCGGGCCGGAGGTGCGGCGCCGCACCAGTTCGGTGGGCAAGGACACGTTCTCCGGCTTCGGATCGCCGCGCAGGAGGGCGAACAACAGCTCGGCGGCCAGCTGTCCTTTTCGGACCATCGGCTGCGGGATGGTGGTCAGGCCGCGGGGATCCGGCCTCCGGCGCATCGTCGAAGCCGACCACCGAGACGTCCTCGGGGACCCGCAACCCGCGCTCGGCCGCTTCGAGCACGGCGATGGCCATCGTGTCCGAGGTGACCACCGCCGCCGTCACGTCGTGGCCGGCCAGGAGGCTGTGCGCCGCCGGGACGCCCGCGGTGAGGTCGAACCCGCCGGCCTCCACCACCGGCAGCCGGTCGAAGTCCAGGCCGGCGGCTTCGGCGGCCTCCTGGTAGCCGGTGATCCGTTCGCGCACCACGCGTTCGGTGCAGGCGGCGCGCGTCGACCGTCTCGCGGAAGCCGTCCGGCACCAGGCGTTCGGCGATCATCCCGAGCCGGCGGTGGCCCAGGCCGAGCAGGTGCTCGACCTGGGTGCGGGCGGCCTCGCGGTCGGGGATGCCGACGAGCGGAACGTCCGGCAGGTGCGGGGCGTCGACGACCACGATCGGGAGGCCGCGCGACCGGAGGGTCAGCAGCGCGGGGTGGTCGTCGGGCAGGCTGTGCACGATCACGCCGTCCACCAGGCCGCGCAACGCTGCCTGGCCGTCGTCGTGGGGGAGCGGCAGGCACCGGGTGGAGGGGTCGGTGAAGGCGTATTCGAGGGTGTCCATCAGCATCACGCCGACCGCGCCGCGGCGGCCGGAGCGGAGGCCGGCGCCGACGGCGTCGGGCCCGGCGTACCCGAGCCGGGCGCCGGCCCGCGTGCCCCGCCCCACCAGGTCACGAAGCCACGGTTCGGGCTGCAGCGCACCGGCGACCGGCAGCAGGACGGCATGCGCGTCGCGTTCGCGGCGGCCGCCAGGATCGACTCGCGCTGGGCCGTCGAGAGCTTCTCCGGCCGGCCGTAGGCGTAAGTCGGCCGCGGACTTCGCGGCGTTCGCCGCCGACCTGGACGACCTCGCCGGGGAGCCGCTGCTGTTCGCGGTCGACCAGGAGCCGTGGGGGATCACCCGGCTGCACGACCTGGTGCCGCTTTCCCGGACGCCGGCACCCTGGCCGGGCTGCCCGACGAGGAGATCGCCGCGGCCGCCGTCGCGCGCGCGCCCGCGCGCTCGGGGTGAGCGTGTTCCTCTCGCCGGTGCTCGACGTCCTCTCCGGCCCGGACCCGTGGCTGACCGGCCGGACGCTGCCCTTCGGCCACGACGAGGCCGGGCGCATCGGAGCCACGTTCGTGACGGGCGTCCAAAGTGCCGGTGTGCTCGCGGTCGCGAAGCACTTCCCCGGCCACCCCGAGCTCGCCCTGGACCCGGCGTTGCACGACACGGCGCTGAAAGAGTCCGTCCCGGCGAACCTGACCCCGTTCCGCCGGGCGGTGGCGGCCGGCGTCGGCGCGATCATGACCGGCCCGGTGGTGGTGCCGGCGATCGACCCGGCCGAACCCGCTTCGACCTCGCCGGCGACGGTGGAGGTGCTGCGCCGCGACCTCGGCTTCACCGGCCTGGTCGTCAGCCGACGACCTGGACACCCCGGCCACGACCAAGGGCCGTCCGGTGCGCGAGACGGTACTGGCGGCACTCGCCGCGGGCGCGGACTTCCTTCTGCTCCCCGGCGGCCCGGAGGTGGTCCGCCGCGCGGCCGGCCCCTTCGCGCGGGGGATGGCTTGACCCCGGTTCGGTCACCTCGTGCGGTAGCATCGATGTGGAGATCATCTCCAGTTGCTACGGCGGGGGAGCGCGTGACTGCCGAGAAGCCGCTGCGGGCCGACGCCCAGCGCAAGCGCGAGGCCCTGCTCGCCAAGGCTCGGGAGGTCTTCGACGCCGGAGGTTTCTTCGACCTGCGCTTCGACGACTTCGCCCGGCTGGCCGGCGTGGGCACCGGCACGCTGTACCGGCACTTTCCCACCCGGGAGGCGCTCGCCGAGGCGGTCTACCGCGGGGAAGTCGCCACGCTGTGCGAGCGCGCCCGCCGGTTGCAGGCCACGCTGCCCCCGGCCGAGGCCTTGGCGACCTTCCTGCGCAGCATGGTCGACCACATCGACGCCCACGCGGGCCTCGCCCGAACGCTGGCCACGCTGTGGGCCGATCGATCGGGTGCCCTCGCCGAAGGCAGCCGCGCGCTCGAAGAGGCGGTCGTCGACCTGGTGGCCGCCGCGGTGCGGGACGGCAGCGTCCGCGACGACGTGGACGCCGGCGCCGTGCTGATGGCCCTGCACGGCATCGGCGCGGCCCACGACCGTCCCGGCTGGCGGACCGAGGCCGACGGTGTCATCACCCTCGTGCTGGACGGGCTGCGCCGCCCGCGCGACGACGGATAGCTCGGAGCTCCGCCGAAGAAGCCGGTGTGTCACCGACGCAATGGCTCCCTGGCCGCCCGTCGGATGACGCCGTCCGGACGAGCCGATCAGGCGTTGGTTTCGTCCGGGTCTGCCGCCTGGAGGGCGGGCCGCGACCTCGACGCCCGCGGAGGAACTCACGCGCGGCGGGGGAGGGGCACAACGTGACGCGGCGGCGACCGGAGGCGCGCGTGGGCCTGTTGGAGGGCCGGAACACCATCGAAACCGGCACCGTCTTCGTCGACGCCGCCGGGCGGGGCCTGGGCGAACCGACCTCCGCCGGCCCGGACGGCGCGCCGCCGAGCTCGAAGTCCCGCGCGGCGATTTCGCCCGGTCGCCGCCACGGTCTCGGTGACCACCACGCTGCGAGCCGACCTCCCGGTCATCGCCGACGGCGTCCGATCCTCGACCCGCGACCGGCTCTTCGGCGACGACCGCTCGCGCTGGTACACCGCCGTGGGCCATCCTGTCCTTCTCCCGCGCGAAGACCTGACACGCCCCGGCCGGCGACGCGGCCCGGTGCGTCACCCCGATCGGCGGCGGCGCGTCACTCGCGCTCGTGACCCACGAGGAGAGGATGCGGCCGCTATTGCTCACCGGCGCTGCGGCCGGGAGCCCCGGCGGTCACGATGGACGGGTGACGCGGTGGACGGTGGGCAAGCGCTTCCGGCAGGTGCTGGTGTTCCTGCACGTGGCGGTGTCGGTCGGCTGGATGGGGGCGGGCGCGGCGAACGTCGTGCTCGCGATGACGGCCGGCTACACCGGGGACGCGGCGGTGCGGCGGGTGTCGTACGTGCTGATCGAGCGGATCGACGATTTCGTGGTCATCCCGGCCGCGTTCGCCACGCTGGCCGGAGGCGTGGTGCTCGGCCTGGTGACGAAGTGGGGGGTCACGCGGTTCTGGTGGGTGCTGGTGAAGCTGGTCCTCACGGTGGCGGTGATCGGCTACAGCACGTTCGGTCTCGGGGTCTGGGTCGAACAGAGCATCGCGGCGGCCGGTTCCGGGGTCGAGAGCCCGGTGGCCGGCCGGCTGGCCTACGGGGCCGGGCTCAACATCCTGGCGTTCTTGTTCATGACGTGGTTGTCGGTGGCCAAGCCCTGGGGCCGCACCCCGTGGGCGCGCCCGCGACCGGCCGGGCGAAGCCGGGCCCTCGCTCCGGCGACGTCCGTGCACCGGTGACGGCCGGGGCGGTCACAGCCAGTCGTGCTCGTGGGCGTAGCGGGCCGCTTCGTGGCGGGTGCGGGTCTGGGTCTTCTGCATCGCGTTGGACAGGTAGTTGCGCACCGTGCCCTCGGCCAGGTGCAGCCGGGCCGCGATCTCGGCCACCGAATACCCCTCGCGGGTCGCGCGCAGGACGTCGAGCTCGCGTTCGGTCAGCGGGCAGTCGTCGACGACGGCGAGCGCCGAGACGTCCGGGTCGATCCAGCGCTTGCCCGCGTGCAGGGTCTGGATCACCGCCGTGATGTGCGCCGGTTCCGCGGCCTTGCTGACGAACCCCTGGACGCCCAGCTTCAGCGCCTTGCGCAGGACGCCGGGGCGGGCGTGCCGGGTCAGCATGAGGACGACCTGCTCCGGGCGGGCCCGCCGGATTTCCGCGACGGCGCCGAGACCGTCCACCGCCGGCATTTCGAGGTCGATGACGAGCACGTCGGGGCGGTGCCGCAGGGTGGCCGCCACCGCCTGCTCGCCGTCTTCGGCCTCGGCGAGCACGGTGATCCCGCCCTCCAGCGGCAGCAGCGCCGCCAACGCCTTGCGCAGCAGCGCTTCGTCGTCGGCGAGCACCACGGTCGTCATCGGACGGCTCCGTCGAGCTCCGGGAACGCCACCGCCGTCAGGAACCGGCCGTCCTCGTGCGACACCTCGAGCTCTCCTCCGTTCTCCGCCAGCCGGTGCCGCAACGCCGAAAGCCCGCCGGGCGGACCGGGTTCGCCCGCGCCGTCGTTGACGATGGCGATCCCGGTGCGGCCGAGCGTGATCCGGACGTGCCGGGCTTCGGCGTGGCGCAGGATGTTCGTCGTCGTCTCGCGCAGGACCTGGCCGAGCAGCTCGCCGACGCGGGCGTCCGGCTCGGCTTCCCGTTCCAGGCGCACGTGGATGCCCGCCGCCTCGAACAGGTTCTTCGCGTTCTCCAGCTCCGCGGACAGGTTGAGCCGCCGCTGCGCGTAGGCGAGCTCCTTGGTCTGGACGATCGTGTCGCCGACGAGCGTGTGCACCTCGCGCAGCTCCTCCCGCGCGCGGTCCGGGTCGGCGTCCAGGAGCTTCTCTGCCAGCGCCACCTTCAGCTTCACCACGTGCAGCGTGTGCCCCTGGATGTCGTGCAGGTCGCTCGCGAAGCGGACGCGTTCCCGGGCGACGGCCAGTTCCGCCTCCCGCTCGCGGGACTGCTCCAGCTCGGCGACCAGGTCGAACAGCCGCTGGGTGGCGAACATGAACCCGGTGGAGAGCAGCACGGCGATCGCCGGGACGGCCACGAACTGCACCAGCCGCGGCCCGGTGGCACCGGGGTGCACGAGCACGTTGGGCAGGCCCAGGGCCGCGACCAGCGCGGCGACCCCGAAGAGGGCCGCGAGCCGGTGGCGGCGCAGCGGGGGGACGAGGAACGACCCGACGACGGACACGCCGAAGAACGCGCCGGTGTCGTCCGTCAGCGCCCCGGCCAGCCAGACCACCGCGGTGACGGCCAGGCTCGGCCGCGCGACGCGCAGGTAGTCGCCCGCCGTCCAGCGTTCGGCCGTCGCCAGCGCCGCGACGAGCCCGACGAGCTGGATGCCGGCGTGCCACCACGACCGGGCGGTGAGCCCCAGCAGGAGCACGCCGACGAAGGCGAGCGGCGGCACCGTCGTGAGGAGGTTGAGCCGGCGCAGCCGGTCCTGCACGGCTCCGCCGGACCACCTCCGGCGGGTCTCGGTCATGGTCCTCCGGGGTCGGCGTGGTACCCGCCAGCATGCCGCACCGGCCGGGGCCCGACCAGTGACGCCACGTCATGCTTCCGGGGCCGGAATGTCACGGTGCGGTGGTGACGCGAGCGCACTGCCGCCCCGCCGCGACCGGCGCTGGAATGGCGGCATGTCCACGACACCGGTCATCGACGTCGATCGCCTCACCCTCACCTACGGCGGCTTCCCCGCCGTGAAGGACCTTTCGTTCCAAGTGGAACGCGGAGAGCTGTACGCCCTGCTCGGCACCAACGGCGCCGGGAAGACCTCGACCCTGGAAACGGTCGAAGGCCACCGCACGCCGACCTCGGGCGCCGTGCGGGTGTTCGGGAAGGATCCCCGCGACCGCGCCGCCGTCCGCCCGCGGATGGGGATCATGCTGCAGGAGAGCGGGTTCTCGCCGGATCTGACGGTGCGCGAGACCGTCGGCCTGGTCGGGCGGCTCACCCAACGCTCCGACGACGTCGGGCGCGTGCTCGGCGTCGCCGGCCTCACCGGCAAGGCCGGGACCAAGGTGGGGCAGCTGTCGGGCGGCGAGAAGCGGCGGCTGGACTTTGCCACCGCCGTGTACGGCACCCCCGAGCTGGTCTTCCTCGACGAACCGACCACCGGCCTGGACATCCAGTCCCGCGACGCGCTCTGGGACGCGGTCGACCGGCTGCGCGAGGACGGCTCGACCGTCGTGCTGACCACCCACTACCTCGAAGAGGCCCAGCAGCGCGCCGACCGCATCGGCCTGATGCACCAAGGCGCCTTCCACCGCGAGGGCACGGTCGCCGAGCTGACCCGGACCCTGCCCGCGACCATCCACTTCGGACTGCCGCCGCACGCGCCGGCGCCGCCGCTGCTGGCTTCGCGGGGCGGCGACGGCAAGTTCCTCGTGGAGACCTTCGGCCTGCAGAAGGACCTGCACACGCTGCTCGGCTGGGCCGAGGACCACGCCGTCGAGCTGCAGGACCTGGCGGCCGGGCCGACCCGGCTCGACGACGTCTTCCGCGCCATCGAACACTCCTGAGAGAAGGACTCCCATGCTCACGATCGCTCGTGGCGAGCTGATCCAGATCTTCCGCAACCGCCTGGTGCTGGTCACCGCCCTGGTGCTGCCGGCCGCGCTGAGCGCGTTCTTCGTCGCCAAGCACGACTTGTTCACCGACGGGGCCGGCATCGGCTACATCGCGACGCTGGCGCTGTTCTTCGTCGCCGGGATCGGCCTTTACACGACGTCGGTGACCACGCTGGCCTCCCGCCGCCAGAACCTGTTCCTCAAGCGCCTGCGCTCCACCGCGGCGGGCGACGCCGGCATCCTCGGCGGACTGCTGCTGCCGATCACCGTGCTCTCGGTGCTGCAGATCGCGGTCATCCTCGGCGTGCTGGCCGGGGTCGCCGGGAAGCCGGCGAACCCGCTGCTGCTGACCGCCGCCGTGGTGGCCACCGTGGTCATGATGCTGGCGCTGGGGCTCGCCACGGCGGGGCTGACGAACTCGCCTGAGCACGCGCAGGTGACGACGTTGCCGGTCAGCATCGGCGTCCTCGCCGTGTCGGGCTGGGTCGGCCTCACCGGCACCGGCGACCTGACGTTGCTCAAGCGCCTGCTGCCCGGTGGTTCGGCGACCGAGCTGGTGCTGAACGCCTGGAACGGCGGCGTCCCGCTCGCCGGCTCGCTCGTCCTCTTCGCGCCGACGCTCGCCTGGGTCGTCGTCGCCGTCGCGCTGGCCGCGCGGCTCTTCCGCTGGGAACCGCGCCGCTGAACCGCGGCCGGACGAAAGGAACAACGATGCTGCGCAAAACCCTGCTCACCACCGCGGTCGCCGTGCTCGGCGCGACGGCCGTGTCCCCGGTGTCCGCCGCGACCGGCCCGGCCTGGGGACCGTGCCCGGCCGGTGCTTTCCCGGTCCCGGACCTGCAGTGCACGACGATGAAGGTGCCGCTGGACTACGGCGACCCGGGTGGCCGCACGATCGATCTCGCCGTGTCGCGCATGCCGAGCAAGCACCCGGAGAAGCGCCGCGGCGTGCTGTTCACCAACCCGGGTGGCCCCGGCGGCGAGGGCCTGGACTACCCGCAGGTGCTGAAGTACCTGAAGCTGCCGGAGAGCGTGCTGGACGCCTACGACGTCATCGGGTTCGACCCGCGGGGCGTCGGGCGCAGCACGCCGGTGACGTGCAACCTGACGCCGGAGCAGCTGGCGATCGGCAACCTGCCCTACGCCGGCGGCCCGGCCGACGTCGTGAAGCAGGCGAAGCTGGCGAAAACCGAGGCACAGCAGTGCCGGGACGCCGCCACCGGCCCGATGCTGCCCCACGTCACCACCGCGAACACCGCACGGGACATGGACCGCATCCGGGCCGCGCTGGGCGAGCCCAGGGTGTCCTACCTCGGTGCGTCCTACGGCACGTACCTGGGCGCGGTGTACGCGACGATGTACCCGGACCGCAGCGACCGCATCGTGCTGGACAGCAATCTCGGCCCGGACGGCTACGACATCACGGCGATGCGCGCCTTCGCGCGGGGCATGGAGGACCGCTTCCCGGACTTCGCGAGGTTCGCCGCGGCGCACCCGGAGTACGGCCTCGGCCGCACACCGGCCGAGGTGACGGCCAAGTTCCACGAGCTGGCGGCGCGCTTGGACCGCACCCCGGTGGCGGAGGTGACGGGCTCGGTCTTCCGCGGCTTGACGTTCAGCGGCCTGTACGCGACGGACCTGGCCCCGCTGGCGGCGGATTGGCAGGCCCTCGACCAGGGCCGGCCACCGAAACCGGCGCCCGTGTGGGGCTCGGTCGAGAACCTCTTCGCCTCTCGGTTCGCGGTGATCTGCGGCGATGCGGCGTGGCCGCGATCGGTGGCGACGTACCAGCTGAACGTGGCGGTCGACCGCCTCCGCTACCCCCTGCTCGGCGCGGCCACGGCGAACATCTCGGCGTGCGCCTACTGGGCACCCCCGAAGGAGCAGCCGGTGCGGATCACCGGCCACGGCCCGGCGAACGTCCTGCTGGTGCAGAACGACCGCGACCCGGCAACGCCGTTGGTGAACGCGGTCAAACTGCGCGCGGCATTCGGCGAGCGCGCCCGGATGGTGACGGCCGACCAGGGCGGCCACGGCGTGTACCTGGGGCCCAACCAGTGCGCGAACACGGCGGTGACGAACTTCCTGGCGACGGGGGAGCGGCCGGTGCGTGACATCCACTGCGCGGCCCAGCCCGGCGGGGGTTCCTGAGGGACCGCTTCCCCCGGTCACCATTCGGGGTGCTGACCCGCAGTGTCGGGTTCGGTGGACGGTCGCGAGCGTCGGGCCAGGCTGCCGTTGCGCGCTGATGAGGAAATCGGCGGTGTGGCCGGGCCATAGCGGCTCGGACTGCGGATTGGATAGTCGAACGCGGGGAGTCGCGCACTCGGGCGGTCGAGCGGCGCGGCGAGTGACCTGTCGAGCTGAAGCTGGGCAACCGCGCGCACCAGGCACCGTGCGTGAGGCGGGGGAAAGCGGGTGAGGGAAACCTCGAGGAAGAACAGTTTGATTTACCCTCTATCGTGGTTCTGATCTTACTTTGAGTATGCCTTCTTGGCTGCAGTGGGCCCCTGGGGGCACCAACGGGTGACATTCGCCGTTCTTTCAGGGGCCCACTGTGCGTGGGTGTTTCGCCGTGTGGAACAGCCGCTCGGCGCAGCAGCTGTCGCCGGACTGGACTGCGTCGCGCCCGCTCGGGCACCGTACGACGCAGCAGTCCTGCTGGGGTGGCGCACCAGTGTCGCGTTCGCGGGACAGCAATCCCCCGAATGGATCGTTGAAGGCGAGAAGTTGAAACGACGCGACGGTGGGCGGGAAGCGGTCTCGTCGACAGATGCGCCAGCGGGTATGCCGTTGACGAACTGCACGCCATCCCAGCTCGAGATCCGCTCGGTCGTCGGCATGGGCCGGGCGAACTCGACCATGCAAACCGAGCTGACGGCGTACTTCCGTCGCAGTCACGATGAAGAGGTACAACGGCGGGTCTCGGCGATCGCGGGTGGCTCGAGCGGCGTGGTGACGTTGGTCGGCCGGCCGAAGTCGGGGATGAAGCGGGCGTTGTGGGAAGCGATCCGGTCGAGCAAGCCGGGTATGCTCGCGCCGTTGCTGGACGGGTGGTGGATCTGGCCGGGAACCAGCCCCAGCAATCCCCGATCGCTGCTGGCACAGCTCGGTGGATTGCCGGCGCGAACGGTGTTGTGGCTCCCCAATGCGGCGCGCTATCTGCTCGACTACGGCCCTGAAGTGGGTGAGCAGGTGGCTCGTGCGTTGCGCGAGTTGGTCTATGACGTCCAGCGTGGGCCGATGATGGTGTTGTTGACCTTGAGCCCACACGACATCCACAGGCTGACCGACTCGTCATCGCCGGTTCAGGCGCCGCTCAGCGGGCATGCGCGTCAGCTCCTGGCCGGCAGTGTGATCAACGTCCCGGATCGCTTCACCGATGCCGAAGTCGTCGCGGCGCGGAATTCGGAGGACCCGCGGATCGTGGAGGCCGCGGAGCGCAGCACCGACGGCTACGTGATCCAGTACCTGGTGGAGGCTCCGGATTTTCAGGCCCGGTTCTCGATGGCCAGCCCGGCCGCCAGAGCGATCATGCAGTGCCTCATCGACGCCCGGATCATCGGCCACGGCCCGTGGATGCGGGCGCAGCTGGTGAAAGCCGGAGCCGTGGAGTACCTGCCGGCGTGGGAGCGGGCCCGGCTGAGCGAGAGCTGGTTCGAGGAGGCGATCGAGCAGCTGACGGCCTGTGGAGTCGGCGACACCGGGATGCTGCTGGCGCGTACCGGCGATGGCTCCGACGCGAGAGTGACGGAGCAGATGTACCGGCTCAACGACTACCTGGAATGCCAGTTTGTCACTGAGGCGGGAAAGCATGCACTACCGGCCCGGCATCTGTGGTCCGCACTGTTCGCTTTTTCGGCACCGAGCAGCTTGATCCCGATGGGACGCGAGTGCCGGCGCCGGGGCCTCCTTCGCGAAGCGGCGCAGTTTTTCAAGCTGGTGCGTAACGGCGCAACGTCGGCCGCGCGCCGCGAACTCGCCGACATGATGCGCAGTTGTGGTCGATTCGACGACGCGCTCGATCTGTACCGCACTCCCGCCAGCAGTCGTGTTCCCGCTGCCGTGCTCGCCGGAGGCCAGATCCTGCTGGAAGCGGGACGGCCCGAGGCGGCGGCGGAGTGGCTCGGCCAGGGCGCGGGACTGGGGGACGCGGAGTCGCTGAAGCTGGAGGCCATCGCCCATGTGGAGGCCGGACAACGGCAGAAGGCGGTAGAGGTCTACCGACGCTTGGCCAAAGGGGGCGACGTCAATGCCGCTGTCGTCGCGGCCGAGATGATCGCCGAGGAATCCGGGTACGAAAAGGGCGTCAGCTTCCTCAGCGTGCTGAGGACGGCGACGGGGTTGAACACCTTGCCCGGGATCGCCGAGCTCGTTGCCGAACACGTCGGCGAAGCACGGGCGGTCCGGTGGCTGTGGGAACACGCGCAAGCCGGCGACGCCGATGCCTACCTGGTCGGGGCGGATCTGCTGCTTGGCCGTGGTGAGATCGAGGAGGCGCTGCGCTGGTGTGACCGAGCGATCGAGCTGAACGTCGCGGGCGCGCGCATCCACGCAGCCAGGATGTACGCCCGCGCCGGCCTCAGCGATACGGCACTGGCGCACGCCCAGCAAGCTGCTCGCCAAGGTGGACCGCAGGCGCTCGCCGAAGTCGCCAAAGTTCATGTGGAGCGCGGCCTTCGCCGTCGAGCGATGGAATGCTACGCAGAGGCCGCAGCACGCGGACACGACGAGTCGTGGGTGTCGGCCGCGGAACAAGCCGCGTTCCTCTCCGAGGTGGGTACCGCTGCCGATTACTACCGGCGGGCCCGCGGCGCGGGATCGCCGCAGGCGGCGGCGCGGATCGCCGTCGCATTGTGTCGTCCCGAGAAGCCGGAGACGATTCACGAGGCGTTGCGGTGGTATCTCGGTGTAGTCGATTCGGCTCACCCGGATACCGCACTGCCGGTGGCGGATTTCCTGGGGGGTGATGCCGCCAAAGTCGCTCTCGAGGCGTACTCGGCTCGCCATGGGGCGGACCCGGGCACGGCGATGAAGTGGCTGGCCGAAGGATTTGCGTTGGCCGCGAGAAGAGCCGCGGCGGCGAACGCGTCGTTGCAGGAATCCACCAACACCGCGAAATTCCTGGGGGAGATGCCCTTGAGGGAGTTCGGTGGTGCGGTGTACTGGTTCGAGCAGGCGGCTTGCCACGGCTACCCCGCCGCACGGGTGCAAGCCGCGGAATTGCTGCTGGAGTTCGATCGCACGTCCGAGGCGTTGGTGCTGCTGCGGGAGGTGCAGTCGACGGGACTGCTGCGCAGGACGGATCCGCGGCTGCTGGTCGCGTTGATCAGGGAGAAGCACTTCGACGAAGCGCTCGCGATGATCGAGTCCGAACTGGACGTCGGGGAGACCGCCCTGATCGGTGATGTGGTGTCGGCGCTGCTCCGGGTCGATCGGACCAAGGATGCGATGAGGCTGCTGTCGCGTGCCGTTGACGCCGGGAATGTGTCCGCTCGAGTCATCCTGGCCGACCGGCAGGTGCGGCAGAACCGGTACGACAAGGCGCTGGATCACTACCTTGTCGCCTTCTGCCGCGGGCGGGCCGATGTCTGGGACAAGGTCGAGCGGATCTTGAAGGCCAACGGTGATGTCACCACTCTTGACGAGCTGCGGATGTACGGCGTGACGGTCGAGGGCAAGCCGAGTCTGCCGTGGACGTTGGAGGACCTGGCTGTGTCCGAGTCGACTCAGGGATGACGCTCACGCTCACGCCGCGGGTGCGGTCCACTGCTGGTTCGCTTGGCCGTTGCACGCCCAGAGGAGCACCTTGGTGCCGTTCGCGGTGCCCTGGCCGCTGGCGTCCAGGCAGAGGTTCGACTGGACGCCGGTGATCGTGCCGTTCGTGTTGACCGTCCACTGCTGGTTGGCCTGGCCGTTGCAGTCCCAGATGACCACCGCCGTCCCGTTGGCGGTGCCCTGGCCGGATGCGTCGAGGCACTTGTTGCCGTAGACCGTCAGCTGGCGGCTCGCCGTGCGGGTCCAGGTCTGCCCCGGGCCGCCCTGGCAGTCCAGCAGCTGCACCTGGGTGCCGTTCGCCGTGGTCGCGTTGGGCACGTCGAGGCAGCGGCCGGACTGCTTGCCGGTGATCGGCCCGCCGCCGGCCGGGGGCGTGCCGTCGGTGCCGGTGATCGTGAGCAGGACCGCCTCGCCGGCCGGGACCGAAGTGGCGTAGCTCGAGGTGAAGGTGCCGCGGTCGGCGCCGGCCCAGACGTCCCGGACGACCGCCGAGCCCGACAGGCCCAGCGCCGACCACCGGGCGGTGATGGTGGCGGCCGAGCCGGTGCGGTTGAGCAGGACGACGGCCCGGCGGCCGGTGCCGGACAGCACCTTCTGGTAGACCTGCAGGCCCGAGGCGTCCTAGGCGACCTTGGTGCCCTGACGGCCGAGCGAGTCCTGGTCGATGGCGATCATCTCGCGGTTGGTCAGCGTCGCGCGGGTGGCCGCGCTCATGTCGCTGGGCTTGTTGCCCGCGATCAGGGGGGCGCCGGAGATCGCCCAGAGGCTCAGGTGGGTGCGGTTCTGCGCGTCGGAGAAGCCGGGCAGGCCGGCGATGAGCATGTCGGGATCGTTGTAGTGGCCGGGACTCTGCGCGCTGGGGTGCTGTGCGGCGTCGAAGTTGGCCAGCATCTTCGACATCGAGGGCCGCTCGCCCCAGTAGATGATGTCGCCGCTGGTGCGCCACAGGTTGGCGATGCCGGGCGCCCAGTTCCAGGGCTGGTTGCCGCCCCATTCGCAGACGGAGAAGGTCATCGGGCGGCCGGTCTGGGCGGTGGCGCGCGAGATGGAGTCGCTGATCTGGGTGTAGGCGGTGCGCGCGTTGAGGCCTTCGGCGTTGCCGCCGCACCAGTCGACCTTCACGTAGTCGAAGCCCCAGCGCGAGAACTGGAGGAAGTCCTGGTCGTAGTGGCCCTCGGCGCCGGTGCCGGGGTAGGCGGGGTGCCCGGTGGGGTAGTAGTAGCCGCAGCCGTTGCGGCCGGCGTCGGTGTAGATGCCCGCCTTCAGGCCCTTGCTGTGGATGTAGGCGGTGATGGCGGACATCCCGCCCGGCCACTTCGCGGTGTCGACGGTGATGTTGCCGCTCGCGTCGCGGCTGCCGGTCCACCAGCCGTCGTCGATGTTGACGTACTCGTAGCCCGCGTCCTTCATGCCGGAGGACACGAGCGCGTCCGCCTGCTGCTCGATGACGGTGTGGTCGATCGCCCCGGCGAAGGAGTTCCAGGAGTTCCAGCCCATCGGCGGCTTGGTGATCGGCGCCGGCGCGGCGGCGGCGCTCGACGGCGTCGCGAGGGAGAAGAGGGCGGCGATCAGTGCGCAGACCGTCCACAGAGGACTCAGCGGGCGCTTGACTCGGCGTGCTTGCGCGTGCGGCAACGGAACCCCCATCGGCAGTGACGGTGGAAGTGTGAACGCTAACACAGGTGCCGCCGAGGAGGCTTTTTCCGCTGAAACTTTCAGTTTTTCGCGCCGGAGTCGGGCGGTGCGCCGCCCCTGGTGGTCGGCGCGCCACCGGACCCACTCCCGCAGGCAGCGAGAACGGCCCGGGCCGCGCCGACCCCGAAGAGCCTTCAGCACCCGGCGGCCTTCGTACGTGGGATTCGGATCGCTCGTGACGGCGAATCTGCCGCGTGAGCGTTCAGTCGCACCAACCCCACCCGCTGGTGGCGACGGCGTCGCCGACCCAGCCCGCGTAGCTGATGCAGTCGGGCGCGTAGCCGCGCACGACCGCGTAGTACTTGAAGTTCCCCTGGTCGATCAGGTTCCGGCTGTGGTCCTCGGAGTCCCGGTACAGCGCGGCCATCGTGTCGGTGGCCACCCCGATGGACGTCCACTTGATGGTCACGACGCAGTTGTAGCCGCCGGACTTGTAGAGCAGGTAGACGCCGCCGTACTCGCGTCCGGCGTCGGTTTTGGCCGGCTTCGAGGAGATGACGCTGTAGCCGCTGCCGCACACCTCCGCCGGGGTGTACGGGTTCGTCGCCGCGGAGGCGGGCGCCGCGGTCGTCACCACGGCCGCGGCGCTCAGCAGCGCGCCGGCGAGGATGGTCCGGGTTTTCATGGCAGTTTCTTCCTTCGGCTCGGCTCGGTACACCTGGTGGGGATCGGCTACGGGCGCCAGACCCGGCGTTCGCCGAGGTCGTCCCGGTGCAGGTTGACGCCGGGGCTGCAGAGTTGCGGCCCGTCCAGGCCGAGCTCGCACACCTGGATGGAGAGGCGGTCGAACCCGCCGACCCGGTCGGGATCGCCGATGGAGAACTTGAACGGCACCGTCTTGCCGGGGCCCGCGGTGCGCCCGTCGCCGTCGACCTTCGTGTCACCGGCGTACGCGGTGAAGTAGACCCTGGTGGCGAAGTTGCCGCCGAAGTCCTCCACGCTGCCCTGCAGGACGGCGCTCCGATTGCTCCAGATGACCCCGCCGGAACTCAGCCCGACCGGGGAGACGTCGTTGCTGATGTCCCACGAGTCGTTGGGGAACGCGGTCGTCGTCGCTCCGGCCTGGCCGGCCAGCACCATCGGCAACGCCGCCGCGGCCGCGGCCACCGCGATTCCCCTGATCCACGTCTTGCCCATCGTGCGTGTCCCCTCGTCAAGATCGACCTGCTGTCGACGGGGAGCCTGGCAGTGTGCACTGCAGTCGCACTGCAGTCTTGCGGAACCCGGCCGGTCGGGCGGAGCGACGGGTGCTACACCGGACGCCGCAGGAGTGCCAGCGCCTCGTTCGCGTTGTGCTCGGCGATCCCGTGCATGAGCGCACGATCCGGGAAGTCCCCGTCGAGCAGCCGCAGGGGGCCGGCCACCAGGGACAGGTGCATCGCGAGCAGGTAGAGGTCGAGCCGCCGCGGGTCCAGGCCGGGCTGGGCCAGCGCGGGGTAGTGCTCGCCGAAGCGGAGCCGGAGGAAGACGTGCTCCCACTCGACGTCGAAGTGCATCAGGCCCTCGATGTCGATCAGCACGGGGTGCCCGCCGGCGTCGATCAGGACGTGGTCGGGACCGAGTTCCCCGTGGATCAGCCCGTACTCGGCGCGAGGAGGCACCCGGCCGGCCAACTCCCGCAGGCGGTCCCGCAGCGCGCCGCCGGCTGCCGCGATGCGTGCGTCGCGCTCCGCCGCCTCGTCGACGTGCCGCAGCGCACGGTCCAGTACCCGCCGCTCGCAGGAGACCTCGGCCCGGTCCGGCAGGCCGACCCGGCCGGGATGCCGGCTCCGGTGCCGGTGCATCACCTGGAGCGCCCCGGCGAGTGCGCCCAGGGCCTTCGCGGCACGCGCGCGATCGGTTTCGAAGAGGGCCTCGAGCGTGCCACCGGAAACGTCCTCGACCACGGCGACGTCCGCGGGGTAGCGGCTCCGGCTGTCGTCCACCCGGTGCACCCGCGGCACCCGCACCCCGAGCCCGGCCATGCTCCGCTGCGCGGCCAGGAACGGGGCCAGGCCCGAGGCCGGCGCGAACGGGTCGGCCGGGTCGGTTCCCCGTTCGCCGGGCCAGAAGTTCTCCGCGTCGGCCCAGCGGTAGACGATCACGCCGGCCGTGCCGGTGCCGTCGAGGCGGAACCGGTACACCCCCTTCTTGGTCCCGCCGCGCAGCCGGTCGACGGCGATCACGCGGCAGCCCGCGCCCAGCGTCTCCCGGACGAGCTCCGACAGCTCTTCGACGTCAGCGAATTGCCGCATCCCCCGAACCTAGGGGAGACGGCGCCGCGCGGGCACTCCCCGCCTCGGCCGAAAGTACGAGACGAGCTCGCTTCGACCGGTGCGGGGGCGCGGTGCGTCCTAACTTCCCGGTATGACTACCGAAACCGCGCGGGAAAACCCGCCCAGCACGATCATCGCCGCCTTCTTCGGCTTCCTGGTGTCCACCGTGTCCGCGATCGCCGGCGGGCTGCTCATCCTCGGCGCGCGCGACGAAATCGCGGCGGCTCTGCGGCGGACCAACCCCACGCTGGCGCCGGAGCAGCTCGACCGGCTCACGCTGGTCGCGCAGGCCGTGCCGATCGCCATCGCCGTGGTCATCGCGCTGGTCTACCTGTGGCTGTCGTTCAAGCTCAAGGCCGGCCGCAACTGGGCCCGCGTCACGCTGACCGTCTTCACCCTGCTGCAGGCGGCGTCGCTGCTCACCACCGAACCGTCGTGGGCGGGCTACCTGAGCTGCGGGGTGGCCGTCGTCGCGACGGTGCTCAGCTACCTGACGCCGTCCAACCGCTACATCGCCGGGGTTCGGCGCGCGGGCTGAGCCGGGGCGCGAGATCATGACGGCCATGCGCAGAGCGGGGGCACGGGCCCGGCGCGGCATGCTCGGCACCGAGCTCGCCGTGCTGGTCGCGGCGATCGTCGCCGACGTGGTGCTGGTGCTGCGCGTCCCCGGCGGGAGCGGGGGCTGGGCGGCGCCGCTCACCGGGCTCCTGGCTTCCACGGGGACGGCGATCCCGGTGCTGGCCGTGCTGCGGCGGCGCTTCCCCCGCCACATCGGCGTGCTGGGGAGCGTCGTCGCCGCGCTGTCGGCGCTCAGCACGGTCGTGGTGGTCACCGCGCACGCCCGGAGCCAGCCGCCGTTCGCCGAGATCGTGGCCGCCGGGCTGCTCACGGCCGCCGCCGGCCGCAAGCTCGAACCGAGGCACGCGGCCGCGCTGGCGCCGGCCCTCGGCGCGGTGATGATCGCCGCGCCCCTGCTCCGCTACGGCGCCGACGAGCCGGAGACGCTGCTGGCGGTGGCGGCCGCGGCGTACTGGGGCGCCTGCCTCGGTGTCGGGTTGATCCTGCGGGCGGCGGACGCCCGGCAGCGGGCCGCGCTGGACCGGGTGCGCAGCCAGGAACGCCTGCAGCTGGCCCGGGAACTGCACGACCTGGTGTCCCACCACGTCAGCGGGATCGTCGTCCGCGTGCAGGCCGCCCGGGCGATCGCCGAGGCGAACGCGGACGTCGGCGGGCACGCGGCGGTGTACCGCGAGATCGAGGAAGCCGGCGGTGCGGCGCTGGCCGCCGCGCGCCGGCTGGTCGGGATGTTGCGGGACACCCGGGACGTCCCTCTGCTGTCCGGCGCCGCCCTCGGCGACGCGGTGCGCGCGGCCGCCGGCTCCGTCGCCCGCGTGGACATCGCCGAGGAACTGGACCAGTTGCCGGTGCCGTCCCAGGTGGCCACGACCGTCCACCGCGTCGTGACCGAAGCGCTGACCAACGCCCGCCGGCACGCGCCGGGCGCGACCGAGGTGGTCGTCTCCGTGCGCGTCGAGGCCGACGAGCTCGTGCTCGAAGTGCGCAACGACGGGGTCGCCGCGCCGGTCCGCGCCGCACCCGGCGGGTTCGGGATCATCGGCATGACCGAGCGGCTCACCATGCTCGGCGGCAGCCTGACCGCCGGGCCCGAACCCGGGGCGCGCTGGCGGGTCGCCGCACGGCTCCCGCTCGCCGGCGAGGACGCGCCCTTCGACGCCTTGCCGAGGGGGCTCTGATGACCATCCGGGTGCTCGTCGCCGACGACCAGGTGCTGGTGCGCACCGGGTTCCGGCTGGTGCTGGACGCCGCGCCGGACATCGAGGTGATCGCCGAAGCCGCCGACGGGGAGACCGCGGTCCGGCTGGCGCGGCAGCTGCGGCCGGACGTCACGCTGATGGACATCCGGATGCCCAAAGTGGACGGTCTGCGGGCCACCGAACTGCTGGCCGGGCCGGGAGTCGCACAACCGCTGCGCGTGGTGGTGGTGACGACCTACGACGCGGACGAGAACGTCTACGCCGCCCTGCTCGGCGGCGCCAGCGGGTTCCTGCTCAAGGACGCCGGCCCGCAGCTGCTGGTGGACGCGGTCCGCGCGGCGGCCGGCGGCGAGGCGATGGTGTCGCCGTCGGTGACCGTGCGCCTGCTGGCCCGGTTCACCGAAAAGGCGCGGCAGCGCGCGCAGGGGACACCGGGCCTGCTGACCGACCGCGAGTCCGATGTGGTGCTCGCGGTCGCGCGCGGCCGGACCAACGCGGAGATCGCCGACGACCTGCGCGTCTCCCTCTCGACGGTCAAGACGCACCTGGCGAGCGTGCAGCGCAAGCTCGAACTCCGGAACCGCACGGAGATCGCCGTCTGGGCGTGGCAGCGGGGATTGCTGGGATGACCTCGACCGGGGGGCGGGACTCGACCGGAGAACTGCCGGAGCGGCTGCGGATGGCGGGACGCCGGGTGGTGCAAGCGGTGCTGGACCAGGCGCTCGCCACCGGGGTGGGGGTGTTCGCCGCGCTCGCGGCCGGCCTCGTCGTGATTCCCTTGCTGCGGTGGGGATGGGTGCCGCCGAAGGTGATCCTGTGGGGTCCGGTCATCACGTTCTTCGCGGTGAACTACGCCTGTGACGCGGTGATCCAGATCTGGATCCCGTTGCGCCGCGGCGGGGTCACCCCGGGCATGCTGGTCATGGGGCTGCGGGTGGAAACCCTGCGCGGCGGGCCGCCCAAGGCGCGCGCCTACGTGATCCGGTGGTTGCTGATGACGGTCGACGGGTTGCTGCTCGGGCTGGTGGCCGTCGTCAGCATCGCGGTTTCCCGGCGGCGGCAGCGGATCGGCGACCTGGTGGCGCGAACCCTCGTGGTGCGGGCCGGTCCTCGTACTTTCGGTTGATCCCGGCGCCGGGAAAGCGCGCCATACTCCGGGTTGATCATTCACCCGGACGAGGGGCGTCACGTGAAAAACAAGACAGCGAGCCGGTTTCTGGTCACCGTCGTGCTGGCGGCGGCGGTTCCCGCGGGCACCGCCGCCGCGGCCACGCCGGACCGCTACACCGGCCAGGAGCTGACCTGGGGAGCGTGCCCGTTCCCCGTCACCGCCGGGGCGAAACCGGCCGAATGCGCGGTGATCACCGTGCCGCGGGACTGGGCGAACCCGGATTCCGGAGTGGACCTGAGCGTGTCCGTCAGCCGCGTCGCGGCGACGGGCGAACGTCTCGGCGCACTGCTGGTGAACCCGGGTGGTCCCGGCGGGCAGGGGAGTTCCCTCGCGGGTGCGCTGGCCGGCCTCGAGCCGAGCGTGAACGAGCGGTACGACATCATCGGCATGGACCCGCGCGGCACCGGGCACGAAGGGACCACCGACGCCGGGTTCGTCTGCCAGGTACCGGCGGGACGGCTGCCGCAGGGACCGCTCGACGCGCGGGACCGCTCGGCGGCGAGCATCGCCGAGCACCAGAAGACGCCGCGGGCGATCGCGGAGGCGTGCCAGAGCGACGCGGTCGCGCCGTTCATCACGACGTGGCAGACCGCGCACGACATGGACCTGATCCGGACCCTGCTCGGGGACGAGAAGCTGAACTACCTCGGGTACTCCTACGGCACCTGGCTCGGCGCCAAGTACGCGTCGTTGTTCCCGGCCCGCGCGGGCAAGGTGGTGCTCGACTCCAGCGTCGACTTCGAAGGCCGGCTCCAGGCCGACTTCGAGGCGTTCCCGAAGATCGGGCAGCGGCAGACCGACGAGGTCTTCGTGCCGTGGCTGGCCCGGCAGTTCCCCGACCAGCTGGGCGCCTCGCCGGCCGAAGTGAAGCTGAAGATCGAGCGGCTGCGCGGGTTCTACGCCGGGCACGGCGTCGCCCCGGACCAGTTCGACGCCCTGTTCGTCGGCAACGGCAACGAAATCCGCTGGATCCTCGTGGCCGCCGTGCTCGTCGCCGGCGCGGGGGAGCTGGACGGCAAGCCGGTCCAGCCCCCGGCGGCGCTGGCCGGGCAGCTGGACACCTGGTCGACGGCCGTGTTCGGCAAGCGGGTGGCCCAGCTGACCAGCGCCGACGTCGCCGCCGGGCTGGCGGCGGCGGAACCGGACTACCGCAAGGTTTCCGGGACGCGCTACGCGGTGGCGTGCGGAGACCAGCCGACCAAGTCCGCCGGGTGGTACCGGCGCCTGTCCGACCGCCAGGGCCCGCAGTACCCGATCTTCGGCTGGGCCTACGGGCTGACCGAGCCGTGCGGGTTCTGGTCCGACCGGCCCCGGCAGGCCCTGGCCGGGCTGCCGCCCGAAGCGGCGGCGAACGTGCTGGTGGTCCAGGGCGAGTTCGACCCGCAGACCGGCTACGAGCAGGCACGTTCGGCGGTCCGCGCCGCCGGGGTCCCGCTGGTGTCGGTCGACGACGCCGCGTTCCACGGCCAGTACGCCCTGGGCGGCAACCCGTGCGTCGACGGCATGGTCAACGTCTTCCTGACGGCGAACTCCCGGCCGGGCTCGGTCACCTGCCCGGGCGTGCCCCTGCCCGGCGAGGAGCGCGTCTTCCCGGTGGCCGGCCCGGTCACCGGCGGTCACGTGGCGACGGCCAGTGCCGCCGAGACGCGCGAGCCGGCGTTGCGTGCTGCCGTGCGCCGCAGCATCGGTGAGCTCAACGACGGGCGTTGACGGGGTTCGTCTGCGAGGGGCGCTCGCCGCGGCGGCAGAGGTCAGGTGGCCTTGCCGCCTGGCGGGCAGCACCGCGTCGGGTGTCCCGGGCGACGCGGCCGCCGGGCCTGCCCGCCGTCGAAGGCCTGCGGTCGCTCGCCGACCTGCCGCTGCCGCGGCCGTACCTCGACGGCATGCGCGTCCAGTTCGGCTTCGAAGACCAGGTGTGGACCACGCCCCTGTTCGGCAGCGTGCACGTCGGTGCGGTGTGGTATTGCCTCCCGGCCGCGCTGCTGGTGAAGACCCCGCTGGGCGCGCCGGCCCTCTGGCAGACCGGCGCCGAGGTGGCCTTGCCGCCCGGCGGGCAGCACCGCGTCGGGTGTCCCGGGCGACGCGGCCGCCGGGGATTTCGCGCCGGTCCGGGCGCCCGTCGCCGGCGCGCCCATGAACTCGTGGACCACTGCGGCGGCAGTCCGGGGTGAGCGCGCAGGCGTCGCGGCGGCCGGTCGCTCGCTCGGCGTGCCGCGGGGCTGAGCCGGCTCGGCGTCCCCGCCGCGTCCCAGGGGCGGGGCGTTCCCGCTGGTCCGGCGGGGTGGGATCGTCCCGGCGTCCCGGGTCGGCCGCCGGAGGGCGATCGGCGGCCCGGCCGCTGCCAGCCTTCTCGCCATGCAAAGACTCGCTCTGGCCGTCGCGGTGCTGCTGGTGTTCCCCGCCGCAGCCGCGGTCGCGGCCGAACCCGTTGCGGTGTGCGGGCACACCAGCAGCCAGCCCACCCTGGCACAAGGGGCGACCGGCGCCGCGGTCGCCGAGGCGCAGTGCGAACTGAACCTGGCGACCAAGGCGAGCCGGTACACGCCCATCGGCGCGGACGGCTCCTTCGGCCCGGCGACCGACGCCCGGGTCCGCGTGTTCCAGAAGTGCGCCGCCCTGAGTGTGGACGGCCGGATCGGGCCGAACACCTGGGCCGCGCTCAACTCCTGGGCCGCGCGGCCGCGCCAGTGCGCCACCCAGGGCACCGCCAGCGCCGCGCAGAGCGTCGTGTGCGGCCTGTCCACCGCCCGCCCGACCCTGCAGAGCGGCTCCAGCGGCACCGACGTCGAGGAACTGCAGTGCCGGCTCAACCTCGCCATGGAGCCGGGGCACTACCCGCCGCTGACGATCGACGGGCAGTTCGGCGACGGCACCCGCACCCGGGTGATCCAGTTCCAGCACTGCGTCAACGCCAGTGCCGACGGCATCGCCGGGCCCACCACCTGGGCGAAGGTCACCGACTGGTCCGGCCGCAACACCTACTGCACGCCGCCGAAGCCCGCCGGGCACCCGATCGACGGCGTCGACACGGCGAAGTACCAGCACCCCGGGGGCGCGCCGATCGACTGGAACGCGGTGAAGGCGTCCGGAGTCGAGTTCGCGACCGTCAAAGCGACGCGCGGCCTGAACGTCACCGACGACTACCTGGCCACCGACCTGCCCGCCGCGCGCAACGCGGGCCTGGCCGTGGGGCCGTACCACTTCTACACGGGCACCACGGCCGGCACCGGCGGCGCGCAGGCCGACCGGTTCATCGCCGCCGTGAAGGCCACCGGGTACACCGGCCGGCGCGCCGGTGACCTGCCGCCCGTGTTCGACCTGGAGTGGAAGGACGACGGCTCCGGCGGCTGCCCGCCGCACGTGACCGTCGCCGACGCCAAGGCGTGGCTGGACAAGGTCCAGGCGGCGTTCGGCCGGACCCCGATCATCTACACCCAGAAGTCGTTCCTGGACGCGTGCCTGGGCGGCACCACGGCGTTTTCGGCCTACCCGATGCAGCTCGCGGACTACCGGCAGTCCGTCACCCAGCCCGCGCTGCCCGCCGGCTCGAAGACCTGGCTGATGTGGCAGTACACCGACGCGGCCATCCCCTCCGGCATCCCCGCGCCGGCCACCGGCGACGTCTTCAACGGCACCCAGGCCGACCTCGACCAGCTCGCCAACCGCTGAATCCCCGCTAGGAAAGGACGAGAATGAGTCTCCCCATGAGCCGCCGTTCGGTGCTCCGCGGCGCGGTGGTGCTCGGCGCGGCCGCCGCCGTGAGCCCGCTGCTGCTGACCGGCACCGCCCAGGCCTACCCGTGGTCCCGCACGCTGAAGGAGGGCAGCACGGGCGCCGACGTCACCGAGCTCCAGATCCGGGTCGCCGGCTGGGCGGCCGACCACGCCGCCCAGAGCCGCGTCTCGATCGACGGCGAGTTCGGGCCCGGCACCGCGGCGGCCGTCCGCCGGTTCCAGGCGGCCTACGGCCTCGGCGCGGACGCCCAGGTCGGTCCGGCCACCCAGGCCGCGCTCAACGCGCTGGAGCAGAGCGACGGGTCCACCGTCCACTTCAACTTCAGCGAGTTCACCGACCGCGACAGCGGCACCTTCAACGGCGGCAAGGTCAGCGCGGCCACCGCCAAGGAGAACGCCCGGCGTTGCATGTACAAGCTGGAGGCGCTGCGCAAGAAGCTCGGGAACAAGCCGATCACGGTGAACTCCGGGTTCCGCAGCATCGCGCACAACGCCGAGATCGGCGGCGCGAGCGACAGCATGCACCTGTACGGCACCGCGGCCGACCTGAACGTGCCGGGCGTGGCCAACAAGACCGTCTACCAGAAGGCCGAGACGTGCGGGTTCTCCGGACTGGAGACCTACAACACCGACCACCAGCACGTGGACAGCCGGGCCGACCTCGGCCGGTCGTGGTGGTGGGAGAACGGCACCGTCTGATCCGGCGGCCGGGCGCCGGGAGACCTGGGGATTCCCGGCCCCCGGCCGTGTTCAGCGCGGCTTGGCGTCCGTCAGCGCCGCCGAGCAGGCCGGCCAGTCGTGGAAGTCGTGGCGCACGCTCCACAGGCGGTGTGCCGCATCGATGTTCCAGACGGGGTCGAACGCCTGCCGCGGCGAGCCGCCCAGCTCCAGCAGGCGGGCGTCGGAAATCTGGAAGACGCCCCAGTTGCGGCTGCCGTTCGTGTTGGGTAGCACCCAGAGCGGATCGAGGAACGAGGCACAGCGCGCGATGGCGACCGCGGTGTCCGGCACTTCGGTGAACACGGCCCGGACCCGCTGCTCCACCATGGCCGCCGGCCAGGTCGCCATGCTGGTCCGGCGGTCGTACAGCGCGGTCTTGGTGGCCTCGTCGACCACCCCGCGGGCGGGCAGGCCCGCCAGCACCTGGAACGCGGTGACCCGGCGCAGCGTCTCCGGCCCGAACGAGCCGTCGACCGAGAGCCGCCCCTGGGCCGCGACCAGCAGGTTCTGCACCTCGGTGACGCACTCGTCGTGCTGCCCCATGCTGACCGGCGGCCGGCACCCCGGGGAGAACAGCATCCGATCGGCGTACCGGCCGGTCGCCGGTGGGGACGCGTCGGCGGTGAGCCAGACCAGACCGGCCGCCAGCAGCACCACGACCGCGATGGCCGTCGCGGGGTAGGCGCGCCGCCGGCGTGGCGGCGCGGCCTCCTCGCCGGGCCCGGCCTGCTCGGCTTCGCCGACGCGGCCGGCGTCGGCCAGGGCCCACAGCTGGTGCAGTTCCCGCAGTTCCGCCGGGGAGGCGCCGCAGACCTTGCCGAACGAGTGGACGACGCGGTAGTCGGCGGGGACGCTCTTGCCGGAGCAGTACCGGTGCAGGCTGGAGCCACTGGCCCCGGCCTGCTTGCCCAGCCGTTCATAGCCCAGCCCACTGCGGTCTTTCAGCATGCGCAGGTAGGCGGCGAACTTGTCCGTGTGCAGTGTCACTGTGACTCGAACACCTCGCTCGGGCAGCGGATGACGGACGGAAGTTAACACCGTCGCGGCGCACTCCGGGCAGAAACTGACGGATTACGCCACCCGGGGGAGCACCGCCGGGCGCGAGCGGGGCATGACATCGTGGACCGGTGAACCAGAGCCGCAAGCGTCGCCCGGGGCCGTCCCGGCGCCGGCCCGAACGCTTCAACTGGCCGGCCTTCGTCGTCGCCGCGGTGCTGTGCGGCGGTCTGGCGGTGGCTCTGCTCGCGATCGGCGTGGTCAAGTGGCAGCAGGCGCCCAGCGAGCCCGCGTCCACCACCGCGACGGTCGTCGCCTGCCACACCGCGACGCCGGGCAACGCCTGCAGCACCGGCGACGCGGTCTTCACCGTCGGCGCCCGGACCTACCACACCGAACGGGCCATTCCCTACGACGCCCACGTCGGGGACCGCTTCGAGATCAACTACGACCCCGGCGACCCCGAGCACAACGGCGACACCCGAACGACCGCCGTCATCTCCTTCGTGGTGGGCGGCCTCGCGCTGGCCCTGTTCGCCCTGGTCCTCACGAGCCTGGTCCGCTACCGCCGGAGGGTGCGCCGGTGAGCTTCGCGGAAGCCTGCGCGAGGGTGCGGGAGCTGTGCGTCGAGCACCTGGGCGAGCACGTCGGGACCCAGGTCGCGGCCCTGGCGGAACCCGGCTTCGGGCTGCGTCCGGTGCAGCCGGGCCGCCCCGCGGCCGGTCTCGGCCGGTGGGGCGGTCCGGCGTTGCTGGACCCCGGCACGCCGTGGCCCGAGCACCACGGCGTTCCGCTCAGCCTGTTCGCCGTCCTGGACGTCGACGCGCTCGGCTCCTGGCTCGGTGACGAGCGCCCGCCCGACGGGCTGCTGAACATCTTCTTCTTCGAGCCGGACGTCCAGCGCGGGTACGTGCTCGCGGGCGCGCCTCTCCTGGACCTGGACGACCCGCGCTGCTGCCGGATCATCCCCGCGGACCCGGCACGGGCGATCGAGCGGGCAGCACCCGCGCCGGCCTCGATCCACGCCCCGGAGCCGTTCTCCGCGGTACCGGTGGTGACGCTGCCGTCGATGCGCGGAGTGTCCTACGACCCGGTCCTCGACACGGTGGACTACGGCGGAGAGACGGAAGACTCCCTCCACTACCGGTCGATGCCCGGCTGGGCGGCTTCGGACCGCCTCGGCGACCCCTGGCTCGAGTTCTGTGAGCGGGAGCAGGGCCTGTACCAGTACGAGGGCGTGTCCTTTTCGCCCGACCAGGCGTTCGGCTGGCCGCACCTGGAGAACAGCTTCCCCCAGCTGGAGGAGCCGTACCGCCACCTCATCACCATCGGCCACCACGACCTCGGCGATGGCGGCTACGTGCACTTCATCCTGCCGCCGAAGGCGTTCCGCGACGGGGACTACGAGCAGGCAGTCGCCTTGTTCGAAGGTTTCTAGGGCGTGTCCTGGTCCAGCCGTTGGACCGGCGGATCACCTTCATCAGCCCGGAACGCGATGACCAGATCGCTCGCCGCGCCGCCAGAGGCTCCCGCGGCGGGCGGCCACGCGCCTCCGCTGCCGAGGTCTATCGGCAGCGCAAGGGGGGCGAACGCTGCTTCGCCCGCCTCGATCCGTTCCGTCACCTGGCCACCCGCTACGCCGAGCGCGCTGCCACCCGGCCCCGCTCACTTCGCGTGAGCGGGGCCGACGGCTGCCGTCCGGCTACCTCAGCCGGTACCCCCGGATGATCGTCTGGTCGACGGTGTTGCCCGCGTCGTCGGTCGCGGTGGCCCGCAGCGAGACGAAGGCGGCCCCGGACGGGTGCCGCAAGGCGGCGAGCCACTGCCCGTCGCCGCGGTGCAGCGGCGCGGTCTGCCAGGTGGCGCCGTCGTCATAGGACACCCGGACCGACAACGAGGTGATGCGGGCGTGCTGGCCGGTGTGCTCCACCCGCACCGGAACGAGAAACGGGACGCCACCCGGCGCGCGGTTGTGGTCGTCCAGCCACGGCGTGAACCGCACCGCCATCAGGGGGAGGGGCCGCGCCTCGGTTCCCGGCACGGTGCCCGACCGGAACGTCCGGTCCGCGATGACCTTCGTGGACAGCTCGGCCGAGCCTGCCCGCACCGACTCGCTGTGCAACCGGTACGTGCTCTCCTCCGGTGGCACGTCGAACTCGCTGTAGCCCGCCCAAGGCCGGCTGCCGATCCGCTCGTCTCCCCGGTACAGCACGGTTTCGGCGGAATCGATCACCGACTGTCCATAGTGGCCGGAAGATGGGTCGCTGAACGGCCACAGGTCGACGTACACCGTGTTGCCGGTCCGGCCCGCCCATTGCGCCGGAGACCCGGGATACGGCGGGAAAGCCGGCCCGAGCACCCCGGTGTTCCAGCGTTCGGAAACGATCTCGCCCCGCCGGAACGTCCTCGGCACGGTCTGCGTGAGCCACTCGTACTGCTGCTTTCCCACGGGCTTGCCGAAGAAACGCTCCCAGGGCGTGTCGGGGCTGTAGAACTCCTGCAGCGTGAACGGAAGCGGCGCCCGCACCGTGTAGTCGCGTTCGCCGGTCTCCCCGCTGCCGCCGCTTGCGGCGTGCGTGGACCGCACGGCGGCGAGGTCGCGATCGGCGAAGTGCCGCACGAGCTCGGCCGGCACGCGGCCCCGCTCCGCCCACCGGAGGTGGTACAGGTACGGACTGCCGGTGAAGCCGCCCTGCCCGTCGCGCCGGGCGAACAGGCCCTCCGCGGTGAACGTGAACTCGGGTGCGCTCGTGGCCGAGGGGCGCACCCACACGTCGTCGAACGAACCGAAGGTGCGGAAGCCCGTCTCGCCGTAGGACGTCGTGCGCAGGAACGACTGGATCGTCTCGGAGTCGCCGGCGTCCGGCCGGTCGACCGTCATGCCGACCGGTCCGGCGTCCCGGGCGTCGATCGCCATCCTGGTGTCCCCGGTGACGGTGATCTCCGGCTCGGCGAACAGCGCCCTGATCAGCTCGTTGCCGGCGTTCCGGCCGAGGACGGTGGCGTGGAAGAAGTACCGGCCGGGTGGCAGCCGGACGACGGCCGACCCGGTCGTCACGGTGGCCAGGTACGCCGCCGGCCGGTCGAGGCCGACGAAGCGGTAGTCGGCGACCTGTGCGGGGTTTCCCTGCCAGTCGAGGAAGTCGAGCTCGACGTCGTGGCTCTCGGCCTCCCGCTGGACACCGAGCGGGGTGCGGACCACGTTCCCGGCACCGGTGGCGACGACCGTGCCGCCGTAGGTGCCGTCCGGGCCGTCGACCGAGGTGTTCGCGGTCAGCGTGGCGGTGGCCTGCCCGCCCGCGGGTACCTCGAGGGTGCGCGGCGCCACGGTGAACATCCCGGCGGGCGCCGGTTGCCCGGCCGCGTCACGCACGGCCACGGCCAGGTCCAGGGTGACCGGGGTGGTGCCGGTGTTCCGGTAGGTGAGGACCGTCGGGAGTGGTTCGTCGTCCCCGTGCGGCCACCTTGCCAGGCCGAGGGACACGCTCGCCGGCGTGGCCGACACGGGCTGGCCGACCGCCCTCGCGACGTCGACCCGGCCGGCGCCCTGCTCGTACACCGTCAGCCCGTCGCGGGGCGCGGCACTGCCCATCAGCGCGGACTTCAGCCGCGCCGGGTCCCAGTCCGGGTGCATCCCGGCGAGGATCGCCGCCGCGCCGGCCACGTGCGGTGCCGCCATCGAGGTACCGGACATGGCCGTGTACGCGTCGTCGACGGGTGTCCCGAGGTGGCCGTTCTTCGCGCGGGCGGCGACGATGCCCACCCCCGGCGCGGTGATGTCCGGTTTGACGGCGCCGTCGCCGGCGCGCGGGCCGCGGCCGGAGAACTCGGCGAGCGCGTCGTCGCCGTCCACCGCCCCGACCGTCAACGCGGCGTCCGCGACACCGGGGGTGCCGACCGACCCGCCGCGCGGGCCCTTGTTCCCGGCGGAGACCACGAACAGCGCGCCCGACTGCGCGGTGAGCCGGTTCACCGCCTCCGCCAGGACGTCCACGCTCGAGTCCTTGCCGGGGGCCACCGACCCGCCGAGGCTCATCGCGACGACGTCGGCCCCCTGCGCGGCCGCCCATTCCATGCCCGCGACGACCGTGGACTCGGTGCCGTTGCCGTTGTCGTCGAGCACCTTCCCCACCAGGAGCCGGGTATCGGGAGCGACGCCCCGGAACCGGCCCGCCGAGGCGGCCCCGCTGCCGGTGATGATCGACGCGACGTGCGTGCCGTGCCCGACCCGGTCGTCGCTGCCGCTGGGGCTTCCGGTGAAGTCCCTGGTCCCGGCCATCGCGTCGGCGAGGTCCGGGTGGGTGGCGTCGATGCCGGTGTCGAGGACGGCGACGGTCGTCCCGCGGCCGGTGTACCCGGCCTGCCAGGCCTGCGGCGCACCGATCTGCGGCACGCTGTGCTCCAGGTCGACCCGCACCGGGCCGTCGAGCGCCACCCGCCGGACACCGGGCGACAGCGTCGTCCCGCCGCCGGCGTCCAGGGCCGCCCACACCGAGGCCAGCGCGTCCTTGGCCGGGCGGATGGCGGTGGCGCTGATGCTGGGCAGCTCGCGGCCGCCGGCGACGGCCGCGAGCCCGGCGCGTTGGCCGCCGCCGGGGTGGGTGACCACCAGCGGCAGATCCCGCCGGGCTTCGTCGTGGTAGCCGGCTTCGACCAGTGACGAGATGTCGAACAGCCGTGGGTCGAGCTGCCCGCTCGCGACGAGCGCGGCGACGTCGTGAGGCACTACGACGCTGTGGCCGTTCTCGTCGATCCGCTGCTCGAAACCGACGTGCTCGCGGCCCGGCGCGGGTCTGACCCGGACGTCGTCCCGGCCGGTGAGCGTCACCCGGTCGCCGGTCACGAGGGTGACGGTCTTCCCGGCCGGCGGCGCCGGTGCGGCGACGGCGCTGCCGTTCGCGGACGCGGCCGGCGGCGAAACCACGACGGCCAGCGCCGTGACGACCGCCAGTGCCGCGTGGCCGAGGCGTCCGCTCCGACGCGTCACGAGGTCGCCCCCACCGAGTCGACGACCACCTGGTCGGTGCTGGACCAGGCGATCACGGTCCCGGCCGGCCAGTCGGCCCCGTCCGTCGCGACCATCCTGGTGCCGATCACCCGGGAGGTCGCCGGGTCGAGGATGAGCTCGGAGCGGAAGCCCTCCGCGTTCCGCCCGATGGCCACGCCGGCGCGGCCGGTCACGTCGACCTGGCCGGCGACCCGCTCGATGCCCGGCAGCAGGGCGATGGCCCGGTACAGCGCCGCGCGGACCGCGGGCGTGAGCAGGGCGTCGGCACGGGCGGCGAAGCTGGCGGCGGTCTTGAACGTCAGGTAGTCGCTGTCGTGCTTGGTGCTCGTGCCCGCGGCGGCGCGGAACACGGCCAGCAGCCGCTCCGGGTCGGTGGGCAGACCCGCCACCCAGGACAGCGTGGGGTGGTCGACGCCCGGTGCCGTCGGCTGGCTGATCGGCAGCTGTTCCTTCGGACCGCCGTTCGGGTTCGGGTACACCTGGGTGTGCGGCCGTGGCAGGGACCGGCCGCCGGCGGCGAGCTTGCGCGCGTCCTCGTCCGTCGACGGGTGTGCGTCGAGGTTCATCGCCATCTCCATGCGGACCGTCCGCAGCCCGTCCGCGGCGAACCACGTCCTGGTCTCGGTCTCCGTGACCACCTGGGCCTCGCCGGCCGCGCCCACCGGGATCCCGGTCACGGCCTGACCGCGCGTGTGCGAGTACACGAACTGGCCGGGCCGGACCGCCAGCGGCCGGAGGTCGCCGGTGTGCGCCGCGAGCGTGATCAGTGCCTCCTGAGCCGGGGTGTCCGCGCCGACGAGCGGTGCGGGGGCGGGGCCGCCGCCGGTCGGCAGCGCGGCCGAGGGGGTGTCGCCGCCGGTCGGCTGCACCGCGATGGCGATGCCCAGTCCCGCGACGAGCGTGACCGACGCGGCGACGAGCACCACGCGCTTCCGATGGCGGGGTGCCGGCGGGGCCTGCATCGACCGGAGCGCCCGGGCGCGCATCCGGGCGCGGCTGAGGTCGTCCGGGGGAGGGGTGTCGAGGACGGACCGGAGCAGGTCGATCTCGTCCCGTGCTTGCTGGGTGCTCACGAGGTCATCTCCTGGGACGCGGATACATCGGCATGGGCGGGAAGGACGTCACGCAGCCGTTTCCTGGCCCGGTGCAGCGCGGACCGCACCGTCCCGACCGGAATCCCGAGAGCGGCGGCGATCTCGGCGTAGTCCAGGTCCGCCAGCGCGAAGAGCAGCAGCACGTCCCGCTGGCGACGCGGCATCTGTTCGAGAGCCGAAGTGATCAGCCGCACGTACTCGGCGGCATCGGTGCGCTCGACGGCCCGCTGCGCGGGCTCATCACCTCCGGCAAGGGGCGGCACCACCTTCGCCATGGCGCGGTACCGCGCGACCTCCTGCCGCCACCGGCGCCGCAAGAGGTTGGTGGCGATCCCGTACAACCAGGGCAGGGCGTTCACCCGGCCGGCGTCGTACCGATCCCGCTGCTTGAACGCCACGCAGAACACGTCGGCGACGACGTCCTCCGCCACCTCGGCCCCGACCCGGCCGGCGCAGTACCGGTGCAACACCCCCGCGTACCGATCGAACAACACGCCGAACTGCTCGGCGTTCCCGGCCACCAGCTCCGCGTCCGAGCCCGGCAACCCGGCCACCGGCGGATCGCTGTCTCCCACGGCACGCAACGATGTCATGCCCCTCTTTGCCACCACCGGCCTTCCGGGTTCCCCGGCTCCGGACCGCGGGTGGAGCCGAACGGGCTCAGACGGCGTTGTCCCGTTCGTCGCGGGCGGCGAGGAGGTCTTCGCGGGCCCGGGCGACGCGGGACCGGACCGTCCCGATCGGACAGTCGCAGATCTCGGCGGCTTCGGCGTAGGAGTACCCGAGGACCTGGGTGAGCACGAGGGCCTCCCGGCGCTGCGGGTCGAGGTCGTCGAGCAGCAGGCCCAGCTCGACGAGGTCCTCGAAGCCGCGGCCGGTGCGGCGCGCGGATGCGGTTTCGGCGGCCGCTTCCCACTCCTGGCCGGACGAGCGCGGGCGGACCGAGCGGGCGCGGAAGTGGTCGACCACGACGCGGCGGGCGATGGACAGCAGCCAGGTGCGGGAGGAGGAGCGGCCGGCGAACCGGGGCAGCGCCGTGACGGCGCGGACGTAGGTCTCCTGGGTGAGGTCGTCGGCGGTGGTCGGGTCGGTGAGGTGCGCCACGAACCGCCACACGTCGGCCTGCGTCGCCCGCACCCACGCCTCGAAGGCACCCTGGTCACCGCGGACGGCGGCCAAGGCGAGCGCGGTGATCCGCTCGTCGTCGCGGTCCCTGCCGGAAGTCACGATCGGACACGGTAGCCGACACCCGCGGGAACCGGGACCGCCCGGTGGGCGACTATTGGGGTGTGGACTGCTCCGAACTGCGCGAATCGATTTCGGCCCGGATCGACGGCGAGCAGCCGGCGGTACCGGACGAACTGCTCGACCGGCACCTGGCCGGGTGCCCGGAGTGCCGGGCCTGGCAGGAGCGCGCGATGGCGCTGCGGCGGTTGACGCTGGTCCGGGAGGCGCCACAGGTCCCCGACCTGACGGCCCGGATCCTGGCCGAGGTGCCCGCGCCGCAGCCGCAGCGGTGGGGCCTGCGGCTGGCGCTCGGCCTGGTCGCCCTGGTGCAGAGCGGGCTCGGGCTGGCCGAGCTGCTGGGCGCGGACGTCGGGCACGCGGGTCACGGCGGGCTCGCCGCGGCGGTGCACCTGGGCAACGAGAGCGCGGCCTGGAACGTCGCGGTCGGGATCGGATTGCTGTGGGCCGCGCTGCGCCCGGCGACCGCGTCGGGGTTGCTGCCCGCGCTGGGTGGGTTCGTGGTGGTGCTCGGTCTCGTGTCGGGGGTCGATCTGTCGACCGGGCAGGTGGCGTTCGACCGGGTCGCGTCGCACGGGCTGGTGGTCGTGGGGGTCGCGTTGCTGTTCGCGGTGCGCAGGCAGCACACGCGGCAGACCGCACCCCCGTCGGCCGACCGGCTCCCGGCGCCGGGTGCTGCGGGCGCGAGCGCTTCGGACGCTCCCGAGCTGGGGTCGGGCGACCGGCCGCAGCGGCGCCGGTTCCCGCAGCGGCCCACCGGCCGGCACGCGGCGTGATGCCGGGGGCTGGGCGACTTCGTGTGGTTCGGCGCAGTTCGGTTCGGTGACTGGTCGCAGCGGGCGTGGGGTTCGCAGTGCCCCACCGGCCGGCACGCGGCCTGATGCCGGGAGCCGCGCGGCCGCGCGGCCGGAAACCCGCGGGAACCGAAGCCGCCCGCCGGCCGACTACCGAGTGAGGGGATCGACCGACGAGGAGCTGATCACCATGTCCGAACGTGGTTCCGGCCTGCGGCACGTCGCGACGTTCTGCGGCCAGTGCAACTGCGGGTGCCCGGAGCTGTTCCTGGCCGACGGTGCGCCCGCGGAACGCGAGGTGGTGATCACCGACGACTTCGGGCAGCGGATCGAGATGAGCCGCGAACAGCTGGCGGTGCTCGTCGCCGACGTGAAATCCGGCGTCCTGGACGCGGTGCTCGCCCCGGCGGGCTGAGCGGGCCGGCGGCGATCCCGGAGCCTCAGGAGGGAAACCAAGTCTCTGGTCGGCCCGTTGCTCGACGCCGTGGCCACCCGGGTGTGGAGGCGGTGAGCCGGGTCACCCGGTTGCCGGGAACCAGCGGCGTTCCCGGGCCGACTCTTTCACCGGGGCGGTGGACGAAGGGAGCCGGATGTCGATCGATCAGAACGCGGAAAAGCTCACGCCGGAGCGGGAAAGCCCGGCCGAGCCTCGGCTCGGCTGGGCCGGGATCCGGCCGCTGCTGCTGCGCCTGCACTTCTACGCGGGTGTCTTCATCGGACCGTTCCTGCTCGTCGCCGCGATCACCGGACTCGCCTACGTGTGGGCGCCGCAGGTGGAACAAGCGGTCTACGACCACGAACTGCACGTCCCGGCCGCGGCCGCCACGGTTCCGCTGGACCAGCAGGCCGCGGCGGCGAAGGCCCTCGTGCCCGACGGCACCCTCACCGGTGTCCGTCCCGGGCTCACCCCGACCGACACGACCCAGGTGATCTTCAACCGTCCCGGCCTGGAGCCCAGCTTCCACTGGACGGTCTTCGTCGACCCGCACACCGGCGACGTCCGCGGCCAGCTGGAAACCTACGGCTCCGGCCAGGCGATGCCGGTGCGCGCCTGGATCGACGTCCTGCACCGCAGCCTGCACCTCGGCGACTTCGGGCGGCTGTACAGCGAACTCGCGGCCAGCTGGCTGTGGGTGGTCGTGCTGGCCGGGCTGGCGCTCTGGTTCGGGCGGGTCCGCCGCAAGCGGGCCGCCGCCGGCCGGCGCGCCAAGCTGCTGACCTGGCACGGCCGGACCGGCCTGGTCCTGGCGATCGGGCTGCTGTTCCTCTCGGCCACCGGCTTGACGTGGTCGGAGTACGCCGGGAACAGCATCAGCGAGCTACGTACGCAGCTGGACTGGACCACTCCGTCGGTGTCCGCGACCGTGCCCGCGTCGAGCGGCCGGGACATCGGTTTCGACGGCGCTCGCGAAGCGACGGTGCGGGCCGGGCTGACCGGTCCGGTCGAAGTGCGGCCGCCGGCCGGGCCCGGCAAGGGCTACGTCGTCGCGCAGACGGGCCGCAGCTGGCCGACGCGGGCCGATTCGATGGCTGTCGACCCGGCGACCGGGACCGTCACCGACACGCTGCGGTTCGCCGACTACAACCTCGCGGCGAAGCTGAGCAAATGGGGGATCGACGCCCACATGGGCTTCCTCTTCGGCATCTGGAACCAGATCGTGCTGACGCTGCTGGCGGTCGCGCTGATCGCGGTGATCGGCTGGGGCTACCGGATGTGGTGGCTGCGCCGGCCGACGCGCGGGGAAGCCCGCGCCGGACGGCCACCGGCCCGGGCCACGTGGCGGAAGATCCCGGGGCGGGCGCTGGCCCCGGCGCTGGTCGTGGTCGCCGTCGTCGGCTACTACCTGCCGCTGTTCGGCCTGTCGCTGCTGGGTTTCCTCATCGTGGACGGCCTGCTCGAGGCCCGGCGGCGGAAGGCGGCGGCATGATCACCGCGGAAGGCCTGCGCTGGATCGTGACGGTCCTGTTCGCGCTGACCGGGGCGTTCTGCGCCTACCGGTGCCTGCAGGACCGGACCGCGGGGGAGCGCACCGGCGACGTGCTGCACGTCGTGATGTGCGTGGCGATGGTCGCGATGGCGTGGCCGGCGACGATGAGCTTCGCCCGCTGGCCGCAGACGGTGTTCTTCGCCTTGGCCGCGGTCTGGTTCGTGGGCGTGGCGGTCACCGGGGCGTCGCACGGGGACCACGGCGGCCGCCGGGCGGCATTCTACCACGTCGTGATGATGGCGGCGATGGCGTGGATGGTGTTCGTGATGCCGCGGGCGATGGCCGGCCTGGCCGGGCCCGGCGGGACGATGGAGATGCCGGGCCACGCCGGGATGTCGATGTCCGTGTCCGGCGTCGCCGGGAGCACGCCCGCGGACGTCACGACCGTCGCGCTGGTGCTCGTGGCCGTGTTCGCCGTGGCCGGGCTGGTGTTCCTGGCCCGGGCGATCGACGAGGCGCGGGTGTCCCGGCCGCCGCTGCGCAGCCTCGGCAGCGGCGCGAACGGCGTGATGGCGCTGGGCATGGCGCTGATGCTGTTGACCATGGCGTGATTGTCCTCAGTGGACTGTGGGGTGGCTCACAGCCGGGAACCGCGGCCGGGTCCGGTCCGACGGCTGAGGGGTGACGACGTCCCGGTTCCGCGCCGCGGTCGTGACGGCGGTGGTGGCCGGGCTCGCCTTGGTGCTGCTCGTCGTCGCCACCGCTGGCGACGTGTACGCGCCCTTGGGCAACGCCGATCCGGGGCCGTTGACCACCTACGGGTTCGCGGTCGTCCGGTTCGCCGCCGACGTGGCCGCGGCCGGGTGCTTCGGCGGCCTGGTGTTCGCCGCGTTCGTGGCGCCGGGCCGCCGGGGCGGCTCGTTGTCGGCGGACGCCTTCGCGGCGAGCCGGTTCGCCGCCGGCTGTGCGGCCTGCTGGCTGGCCGCCGCGGTGGTCGCGGTGCCGTTCTCGACGGCGGTCGCCGCGGGCCTGCCGGTGTCCCGCGTCCTGCGGCCCGAGGTGTTCCTGCCCACCTTCAGCGCCACCGAAGAACCGAAGGCCTGGCTGTGCGTCGTGGCCGCGGCGGCGGTGGCGACGGCGCTGGCCTGGCCGGCGATGGCCTGGCGCACCGTCGTCGCCGCGGCGGCGGTCGCCGGGGTGGGGTTGCTGCCGCTGGTGGCCGTGGGACACGTCTCCGTCGGCGCCGGGCACGACATCGCGACCAACGCGATGTTCTGGCACGTGCCCGCCGCGAGTGCGTGGCTCGGTGCGTCGGTGGCCCTGCTGGCCCGGCTTCGCCGCGGACCCGCGGATCTCGTCCGGCGGCGTTACCACCGGCTGTCGCTGACCTGCTTCGTGGTGACGGTCGTGTCGGGCGCGGTTTCCGGCTTCGCGCTCGCCCGCCCCGACGGGCTGGTGAGCCGCTACGGGCTCGCCCTCGCGATCGAGACCGTCCTGCTGCTCGCCGCCGGGTTCGGCATCGCCGGGTGGCGCCGGCGCCGGACGGGTCTCCGGCCGGCCGTGGCGGAACTGCTCCTGCTGGCCCTGGGCACCGGCGGCTCGGCGGCGCTGACCCTGCTCGTGCCGCCGTCGTTCGTGAACCACCCGGCGACCGTGCCGGAAACCGTCCTCGGCTACGACCTCGACGCACCCCGGACCCTCGCCCGGCTGCTCGGGGCCTGGCGGCCGGACCTGCTGTTCGTTCCGCTCGCCCTGATCGCGGTGACGGCCTACCTGCTCGGCGTCCGGCGGCTGCGGCGCCGCGGTGACCACTGGCCGCCCGGCCGCGTGGCGGCCTGGCTCGCCGGGTGGGCGATCGTCGTGGCCGTCACGTCGTCCGGGCTCGGGGTCTACGCGCCGGGGACGTTCAGCCTGCACATGGTCACGCACATGGCGCTGAACATGTTCGCGCCGGTGCTGCTGGTGCTCGGCGGGCCGGTCACGCTCGCCCTGCGCGCCCTTCCGGCCCGCGGCGACGTTCCCGGTGCCCGCGAGTGGGTGGTCGCGCTGCTGCACGCCCCGGTGACGCGGTTCTTCGCGCACCCGGCGGTCGCGGCGATCCTGTTCACCGGATCGTTCTACGTGCTGTACTTCTCGGACCTGTTCGGCCAGGCGATGCTCTACCACTGGGCGCACCAGCTGATGAAGCTGCACTTCCTGGTGACGGGCTACCTGTTCGCGTGGGTCGCGGTCGGTGCCGACCGGACGCCGCGGCCGCTGCCGCACCTGGCCCGGCTCGGGATGCTCTTCGCGGTGATGCCGTTCCACGCCTTCTTCGGCGTGCTCCTGATGAGCAAGCAGACCCTGATCGCCGCCACCTACTACCACTACCTCGCCCTGCCGTGGGCCGGTGACCTCCTGGCCGATCAGCGGCTCGGCGGCGGGATCGCCTGGGCGAGCGGGGAGATCCCGATGGTGGTGCTGGTCGTCGCGCTGCTCGTGCAGTGGGCGCGCGACGACGAACGCAAGGCCCGTCGCGCCGACCGTCACGGCGAGGGCGACTTCGACGCCTACAACGCGATGCTCGCCGAGCTCGCGGCCCGCAGAAACTGAGGAGAAACCCGCATGTCCACCACCACCCCGGTCGCCGGGGAGGTCCGGACGGTCGAGCTGGCCGTGACCGGAATGACCTGTGCCGCCTGTTCGGCGCGGGTCGAACGCACCCTGAACAAGGTCGACGGTGTCCGCGCGTCGGTCAACTACGCGACCGAGCGCGCCACCGTGCAGGTCCCCGCCGCGGTCGGCGACGACCTGCTGGTCGAGCGCATCCGCAAGGCGGGTTACGGCGCGCGCGTCCGCGGCGAGGACGACGAGGACCGCACCCTGGCCAGGGTGCGTGACCTGCGTCGGCGGCTGTTCGTCGCGGCGCTGCTGGCCGTGCCGCTGGGCAACCTGTCGATCACTCTGTCGCTGGTGCCGTCGCTGCGGTTCCCCGGCTGGCCGTGGCTGTGTCTCGCGCTCGCGGTGCCGGTGGTGTTCTGGGCGGCGCTGCCGTTCCACCGGGCGGCGGTGCGGAACCTGCGGCACCGATCGTCCAGTATGGACACTCTGGTGTCGCTCGGGGTGCTGGCGTCCTTCGGCTGGTCGGCCTGGGCGACGGTGTTCGGGGGCCACGAACCGGGGTATTGGGTCGGGTTCGGCCCGACCGCGGCCGGCGCGGACGCGATCTACCTCGACGTCGCCGCGGGCGTGACGACGTTCCTGCTGGCCGGGCGCTACTTCGAGAGCCGGTCCCGGCGCAACGCCGCCGGGCTGCTGGCCGCGCTCGACGCCCTCGCCGCCAAGGAGGTGCGCGTCCTGCGCGACGGCGCCGAGGCGCTGGTTCCGGTGGGCGAGCTGGCTGTCGGCGACCGGTTCGTGGTGAAGCCGGGGGAGGCGTTCGCCGCCGACGGCATCGCCGAAAGTGGACGATCCACTGTGGACGTCAGCGCGGTCACGGGTGAGCCGGTGCCCGCGGAGGTGGCCCCGGGCGACCGGGTGATCGGCGCGTCGGTCAACCGCGAGGGGCGGCTGGTGGTCCGCGCGACGGCCGTGGGCACCCACACCCAGCTCGCGCAGATGACCGCGCTCGCCGAGCACGCCCAAGCGCGCAAGGCGGCCGTGCAGCGGCTGGTCGACCGGATCTGCGCGGTGTTCGTCCCGGTCGTCCTCGTGCTGGCCGCGCTGACCCTCGGCGCGTGGCTGCTCACCGGGCACCCGGGGCGGGACGCCTTCACCGCGGCGGTGTCGGTGCTGATCATCGCCTGCCCGTGCGCACTGGGCCTGGCGACGCCGACGGCGTTGCTGGCCGGGGTCGGCCGCGGCGCGCAGCTGGGCATCCTGATCAAGGGCCCGGACGCCCTCGAAGCGAGCCGGAAGGTCGACACCGTCGTGCTGGACAAGACCGGCACGGTGACCACCGGCCGGATGACCGTCACCGCCTGCCGCCCGGCGCCCGGCCGCACCCGCGGCGACCTGCTGTGGTTCGCCGGCGCGGTCGAGTCGGGTTCCGAGCACGCGATCGCGGCCGCCGTCGCCGGCGCCGCCCGAGCCGAACTCCCGTCGCTGCCCGAGGTTTCGGGGTTCACCGCCCTTCCCGGCCTGGGCGCCGAGGCCACTGTGGACGGTCACACCGTCCTCGTGGGCAGCCCGCGGCTGTTCGGCGACCGAGGCATCCCGTCGGAGTTCGAGACGCCCGCCGGGGTGGCCGTGCCGGTGCTGGTCGCGGTCGACGGCGAACCCATCGGGCTGATCGAAGTCCGCGACGTCGTCAAACCGTCCGCCGCGGCAGCGGTGGCCGCGTTGCGGGCCCAGGGCCTGCGGACGGTGCTGCTCACCGGCGACCACGAGGTCGCGGCGCAGGCGGTGGCGGCCGAGATCGGCGTCGACGAGGTCCGCGCCGGAGTCCTGCCCGCGGACAAGGCCCGCGCGATCGACGAGCTGCGGGCCACCGGAGCGCGGGTGGCGATGGTGGGCGACGGCATCAACGACGCCCCGGCGCTGGCCACCGCCGACCTCGGGATGGCGATGGCCCGCGGCAGCGACATCGCGTTGCGCTCGGCCGACCTGGTGCTGGTGCGCGAGGACCTGCGGGTGGTGCCGGACGCGATCCGGCTCGCCGACCGGACGCTGCGGATCATCCGCGGCAACCTGGCCTGGGCGTTCGGCTACAACGTGGCCGCCCTGCCGCTCGCGGCCCTCGGTCTGCTCAACCCCCTCATCGCCGGCGCGGCCATGTCGCTGTCCTCGGTGCTGGTGGTGTCCAACAGCCTGCGGCTGCGTTCGTTCGACGGTTCCGGGGAGAAGGAACAGTGACGGCGAAGAAGAAGCCGGACGTGCAGCAGGGTGCGGTCGCGGCGGCGAAGGCGGCGTCGCTGCAGCTGGTCCTGCAGGAGTTCTGGAGCTGCTGGCGGACGCTCCGGTGACTCACCCGGCGGCGGTCCGTCGCACGTTGGTGTCGCGCATCGCCTCCGCGAGGTCGTCGCGGGCCCGGGCGACCCGGGAGCGGATCGTGCCGACCGGGCAGCCGATGATCTCGGCGGCGTCCGCATAGGACAGTCCCAGTGCCTGGGTGAGCACGAACGCGTCCCGCCGGTCGGGTTCCAGCGCGGCGACGAGGTGGTCGAGCAGGACGCGTTCTTCGAACGCGGTGCGTTCGGTGGTCCGGCCCGCGTCGACCCGCCAGTCGGCGAGGGTGGCCGGGCGGGGGCGGGCCTGGGCGGCGCGGATGTGGTCGGCCACGACGCGGCGGGCAATGCTCAGCAGCCACGTCCGCGCCGAGGATTCCGCGCGGAAGCGGCCGAGGCTGCCCAGCGCGCGCAGGTACGTCTCCTGGGTCAGGTCGTCGGCGGACTGGGGGTCGCTCAGGCCGGCGACGAACCGCCAGACGTGCGGCTGGGTCGCCCGCAGGAACCGCTCGAGCGCAACCCGGTCGCCGCGGCCGGCGAGCCGGGCCCAGTGGGTGATGTCGGCGTCATCCGATGACTGTGGCCTCACACCGGCTAGTACGCGGCTCGAGCCGGGATGGTTCAAAAAGAACTCACGGGAACCATTCCGCCGTCCGGGCCGACCTTTGTGGCAGCGAGGCCACTGCCTCGTCACGAGACGGCCACGGGCCCGGAAGGTGTGACGATGACCCAGAGCACATACGTGGTGACGGGAATGACGTGCGGACACTGCGTCGCGTCGGTCAAGGAAGAGGTCGGCGAGCTGCCCGGCGTCCGCGACGTCGAGGTCGACCTGGGCTCGGGCCGCGTCCTGGTGACCAGCGAGGGCGTGCTGGCGCTGGAGCAGGTCGAGGGTGCCGTCCAGGTCGCGGGCTACCAGCTCGTCCGATGAACGAGAGAGGCCGTCATGCCGACTTCGGCCAAGGTGAGCGGGTTCGCGCTGGTGCTGGGACTGGTGTTCGGCCTGGCGTGGCTGCTGGGCAGCCTCGTCGGCCCGAGCCCGTCACCAGCCCCATCCACGCCCTCGATGCCCGGCGTGCACCTGCCCGGCACCCCGTAGGAGCCGCCTCGCCTGCCGTGCGGCCCGCTCCGGCACCGCGTGCCGCACGGTCCGCACCGCCCGCAGCGGTCGCGCAACCCGCACCGGCGCCGCCCGTGCCGGGCACGGAGATCGAACTCGTCATCGGGGGCATGACCTGCGGGTCGTGCGCGGCGCGGATCGAGCGCAAGCTCAACCGGCTCGACGGGGTCGAGGCGTCGGTCAACTACGCCACCGAAAAAGCGCTGGTCTCGGTCCCGGCGGCGCTGACCGTCGACGACATCGTCCGCGCCATCGAGGCCGCCGGCTACACCGCGCAGCCGTCCGCACCGCCGGAACCGGAGGCCGCCGAGCCCGCTGCGGCGGCACCGGATCTGCTGCGGCAGCGGCTGCTGGGCTCGGCCGTGCTGAGCGTGCCGGTGATCGTCCTCGCGATGGTGCCCGCCCTGCAGTTCCCCGCCTGGCAATGGGTGTCGCTCGTGCTGGCCACCCCGGTCGTCGCCTGGGGTGCGTGGCCGCTGCACCGCGCGGCCTGGACCAACCTGCGGCACGCCACCGCGACCATGGACACGCTGGTGTCGATGGGCGTCGCCGCGGCCTTCCTCTGGTCGCTCTACGCGCTGTTCTTCGGCGGCGCGGGCGTGATCGGGATGCGGCACGAGTTCGAACTGACCCTGGCCGCCGACCACAACCTCGACGGCATCTACTTCGAGGTCGCCACCGGCGTCACCCTGTTCATCCTCGCGGGCCGGTTCTTCGAGTCCCGGTCCCGGCGCCGGGCCGGCGCCGCCCTGCGCGCGCTGCTGGACCTCGGCGCGAAGTCGGTCTCGGTGCTGCGAGACGGCCGTGAAGAGCGGATTCCGATCGAGCAGCTGAGGGTCGGCGAGCGGTTCGTGGTCCGGCCCGGCGAAAAGATCGCCACCGACGGCGTCGTCGAGGAAGGCGACTCCGCGGTCGACCTGAGCCTGGTGACCGGTGAGGCCGTCCCGGTCGAGGTCTCCGCCGGCACCCCCGTCGTCGGCGCCACGGTCAGCATGAGCGGCCGCCTGGTCGTGCGGGCGACGCGCGTCGGCTCGGACACCCGGCTGGCCCGGATCGCGGCGATGGTGGAGCGGGCCCAAAGCGGCAAGGCCGACGTGCAGCGACTGGCCGACCGCGTGTCCGCCGTGTTCGTGCCCGTGGTCATGGCGCTTTCCCTGGCCACCCTGGGGTTCTGGCTCGGGACCGGCGCGGACACCGCGGTGGCGTTCACCGCCGCGGTCGCGGTGCTCATCATCGCCTGTCCGTGTGCGCTCGGGCTGGCGACGCCGACGGCGTTGCTGGTCGGCACCGGCCGCGGCGCCCAGCTCGGCGTCCTGGTCAAAGGACCGGAGATGCTGGAGTCGACCCGTCGCGTCGACACCGTCGTGCTCGACAAGACCGGCACCGTGACCACGGGCAAGATGAGCCTGGTCGCCGTCCGCACGGTCGACGGCGTCCCCTCGGACCTGGCGCTGCAGCTGGCCGGAGCGCTCGAAAACGCCTCCGAGCACCCGATCGCCGACGCCGTCGTGTCCGCCGCGCTCCGGCGGTTCGGCTCGGTGGGGGAGGTGCGGGAGTTCCGCAACGTCGCCGGGTACGGGGTGCTTGGCCGGGTCGACGGGCACCGCGTCGTCGTCGGCCGCCCGGAGCTGATGCACCGCCTTTCGGTGCGGCTGCCGAAGTCGCTGCTGGCCGTGAAGCAGAAGGCCGAGCAGGCCGGCCACACCGCGGTGATCCTGGCGTGGGACGGCTTCGCGCACGCCGTGCTCGTGGTGGCCGACACGGTGAAACCGACGTCGGCGCCCGCGGTGTTCCAGCTGCGGCGGCTCGGGTTGACGCCGATCCTGCTCACCGGCGACAACGAGGCGGTGGCGCAGGCGATCGCCCGCGAGGCGGGGATCACCGAAGTCATCGCGGACGTCTCCCCGGAGCAGAAGGTCGACGTGATCACCGGCCTGAAAGCGCAGGGGCACGTGGTGGCGATGATCGGCGACGGCGTCAACGACGCCGCCGCGCTCGCCTCGGCCGACCTCGGGCTGGCGATGGGCACCGGAACCGACGCCGCGATCGAGGCGGGAGACCTGACCCTGGTGCGTGGTGACCTGATGGCCGCGGTGGACGCGATCCGGCTGTCCCGCCGGACCCTCGGCACGATCAAGGCGAACCTGTTCTGGGCCCTGGCCTACAACGTCGCCGCGCTGCCGCTGGCCGCGGCAGGCCTGCTGAACCCGATGATCGCCGGGGCGGCGATGGCGTTGTCGAGCTGCCTGGTCGTGTCGAACAGCCTGCGCCTGACCCGGTTCCAGCCGGCGGGCGACCTGTCGGTGGCGAACGGCCGGTGAACCGGATGCCCGTCAGCGGATCGCGTCGTGCGGGAGGACGGCGTGCACGCCCCACGTCTCGTTGGCGACCTGGGTGATCCGCAGGTCGACGACCGGTGAGGCCAGCGCGAGCGCGGTGGCCCGGTCCAGGTCGTGGAGCCGCTGCAGCCAGGTCACCATGGTGGCCAGCGCGTCGGCCATCGCCTCGTCGAGGCCGGCCCCGAAGCCGAAGGTGACCCGGCCCTCGGGCGTTTCTGCGTGGATGCCCGGCACCGGCGCGTCCGCCGCCAAGGTGAGCGTGACCTCGGTGGTCATCGGGCACTCGATCGCCGTTCCGCCGACTTCGCCGTGGCCCTGGGCCGCGTGCCCGTCGCCCAGGTGCAGCAGCGCACCGGGCACGGTCAGCGGTAGGTACAACGTCGACCCGGCGACGAGGTCCCGGCAGTCGAGGTTGCCGCCGCCGAGAGCCCGCGGCGGGATGGTCGAGTGCGGTCCCGGCTCGGCCGGGGGAACGCCGGCGACACCGAGAAAGGGCGCGATGCCGACGGTGTGGCCGAGGTCGCTGGTCGCGGTTTCGCCGTCGATGTCCCACGTCAGCCACGTCGCCGGGCCGTCGGCGACGCCGAGCCTGCGGTTGAGCGCGGTGTCCTTCACCCCGGCGGTGGTCCAGCCCCAGCCGCCGGGCGTGATCGACGTGAAGTGCACGCCCAGGACCATGCCCGGCTCGGCGCCGCGCACCGCGATCGGCCCGGTCAGGCAGTGCCCGCGCCGCTGCGGGTACATCGCCGGGCCGTTCACCCGCCGGTCCAGGTAGCCGGCGGCGTCGAGGGATTCGACCAGGACGGAGTCGCCCGGATCGACGGTGAGCACGGGCGGGGTGGCCCGGTCGAGGACGTCCACTGTGGTCTCCCGCGTCGCGGGAAGCCGGTACTCGGCCACGGTCCTTCCTTTCCGGTGTGGGTGTTCAGCGGAGCCGGGAACCGGCGGTCGGTGCCAGGCGCACCGTGGACGCGGGCTGCCCGGTCAGCGCGGCCACGGTCTCGGCCAGGGCCGCGCACCGGGGATCCCGGTGGACGGCGTCCAGGATACGTTCGCGGTCGGCGTCGTCGGCGAAGCGCCTGATCCAGACGACGGCGTTCTCGTCGCCGGCCACGGTGAACGAGCCCACCACCTCCATCCCCCGTTCCCGGTGGAGGGGGATGACGGTCTCGTCCAGGTAGCGGGCCAGTTCGCTGCCGTGGCCGGGGCGGGCGTGCTCGGTGCGGATCTCGTAGAACATCGGCGGTCCTCCTCGAGGGGTCAAGAGCGGCGGGCGGCGGCGAGGGCGTAGACGTCGGGGGAGCCGTCCCAGGGCGCGGTGCGCAGGACGGTCCAGTGGTGGACGAGCCACCGCCCGCCGAGCTTGCGCAGCTCCAGCTCCCAGCGGCCGCGCATGGTGCAGTGGTCGACGACGCCGGGCTCGGCGGGGACGTGGTGGTAGGCGACCACGTGCGCGCGGCACGTCGCGTCGTCCCCAGACGACTCCACGACGAGGTCGGTGGCGGTGTGGTGGGTGCTGTCGAAACCCTCCAGGGTCGCGCGGGCCAGCTCGACGAGGGCGTCGGCAGTCACCGTCGTGGGCGGCCTGCCGTGGTAGTGCGTCGACAGATCCAGCGTCACCTCGTCGGCGAACAGCCGCCGCAGCGCCGCCCAGTCGCGATCGTCCTGGGCGTGGGCGAGACCGGTGACGACGTCGGCGATGGCCGCGCGATCGAGCAGATCCTGCAGTGCGCTCATGGGCGTTCCACCACCGGCAGGACCAGCCGGCTGGGGTGCGCGGGGCCGTGGTGGACGTGGTTGACGGCGACCACCACGTCGTCCGGGCCGTCGGTGGCGATCGTCGCGCCGGTGTTGGTGTTGCGGTCGTAACGGGGGAAGTTGCTGCCGGCCACCTCGAGCCGGATGCGGTGCCCCGGCCGGAAGACGTTCGCGGTGACGCCGAGGTCGAGGGTCAGTTCGGCGTCCGTGCCCGGCGCGAGGAGCACCGGTTCGGTGAGGGACTCGCGGTAGCGGACGCGCTGGATGCCTTCGCACAGCAGGATCGCCCGGCCGTCGGGGTGCACGTCGACGAGCTTGCCGGTGAAGTCGGTGTCCGGTGTGGACGATCGGATGTGCAGCACGAGGGTGATGTGCCCGATGACCTCGATGGGACGTTCGAGCACCGGGGTGGTGAAGCACAGGACGTCCTCGCGCGCCTCGGCCGCGGCCTGATCGGCCGGTCCGGGGTAGGTCCCCGGCGCGGCGGCGAGCACGGTGCCGCCCAGGCTGGGCACCGGATCGCGCGGGTCGTACCGAAACGTGTCGGTGGCGTTTTCGGCCGGGGCGTCGGACGTCAGGACGCCGTCGCCGGCCGCGGTGTTGGCTCGGCCGCCGCCGTCGAGGAAGAAGTCGGTGTACCGGGTGCCCGGCAGCGGCCAGTCCGGCTCGTCGCGCCACTCGTCGGTTCCCATGACGAAGATCCGGACCCGGTGGGGGTCGTCGGGCAGCTCGCGGCCGCGGACCCAGCGGTCGAAGAACCGCAGGTGCGCTTCGGTGACGCCGGCGGTCTTGATGCTGCCGGCGAGCCCGAACGACCGGTCGGGGTAGGTGCCGAGGTCGGTCCCGTCGGGGTGGGACCAGGGGCCGATGATCAGCCGCTGGCCGTCGCGGGCGGCGGCACTGCCGGCGCGGCGGCGCAGCAGCCGGTACGACCGCACGGTTTCGCCGACGAAGACGTCGTACCACCCTCCGATGTGGAGCGCCGGGACGGTGATCCGCTCGCACTGGTCGGTCGCCGCGATCTCCCGCCAGAAGGCGTCGCGCTCCGGGTGGGCGAGCACGTCGCCGAGCCAGGGCAGGGAGCGGGTCACCGCGGCGCGATCGGCGATCGGCAACGGCTCGTGCAGCGACCGCGGGTCGGACAGGCCGGACAGCAGCGCTCCGGCGTCACCGTCGAGTCCACGACCCAGGTTGCGCAGGGCCGAGAGGGTGCCCCAGGTCAGGACCGCGTCCTGGGACAGCGCGCCGCCGGGGGAGCGCCACGGCGCCGCGTACGGATCGGCGGAGGTCATCACCGGCGCGATCGCCCGCAGCGCCGGAACGTTCCGCGCGGCGGCCTGCCACTGGCTGAACCCCATGTACGACCCGCCCCACATGCCGACCGCGCCGTCGCACCACGGCTGCGCGGGCAGCCAGGCGAGCGTGTCGACGCTGTCCGGGCCTTCGTGGGTGTGCGGCACGAACGTCCCGGGGGAGCGGGACGTGCCCCGGACGTCCTGCGCCACCACGGCGTACCCGGCTTCGACGAGGGCGAACACGCCGGGGAGTTTCGGATTGCCGTACAGCCCGGCGTCGTCCTTGCCGTAGGGCGTGCGGACCAGCAACGCCGGGAACGGACCGGGCCCGTCCGGGAGCCACACGTTGGTGGCGAGCGCGACGCCGTCGCGCATCGGCACCGGCACGTCCACCTCCACCGTGAAGGTCATGCCGTCACCGGGTTCCCGGCGGACGAGGTGAGCATCCAGTGGCTGAACGCGGCGTAGTGCCGCGCGAACCCCTGCGGCGTGGGGGCGTGCTCCACGGCCGCCGAGAGTTCCGCGGCGCGGGCGTAGCGGGGGATCCGGTCCGCTTCGTAGGCACCCAGCGCCGCGGGCACGTCGCCGCCCGGGCTGAGCAGGCGGCCGAGCAGCGCGGCGTCTTCGATGCCGAGCGTCGCCCCGGCGGTGATGTGCGGCGACATCGCGTGCGCAGCGTCCCCGGCGAGCACGACACGCCCGGACGCCCAGTGCGGCAACGGCGGCACGATCATGATCCGGTTGTGCAGGATCGACTCCTCGGGCGTGGCGTGGATGAGCTCGGCGAGGACCCCGCCGTGCTCGCCGTCGTCCAGGTGCGCGGCCCGGGCCAGCGCCTGCTCCTTGCGGGTGCCGGTCGGTTCCGGCGTGTCGAACTGGTTCACCAGCCAGTAGACGCCGCCGTCGTGGGTGCGCACCCGCCCGCCGCGGCAGCGTTCGCCGCCGAGGATCACCCGGTTCCCGGTCAGGGCGAGACCCGGATCCGGGAGCACCGCGCGCCACGAGTGGTGTCCCGGGTGTTCCTCCGCCGGCTTCCCCGGCACCAGCTGCGCGCGCACCGCCGAGTACGCGCCGTCCGCCCCGACGAGCACGTCGGCGGTGTCCTCGCTGCCGTCGCTCAGCCGGACGGTGACGTGGCCGGCGTGCTCGTCGTACGCGGCGAACCCGGTGGCGAGGCGGATGCCGTCCCGGCCGACGGCGTCGGCGAGCAGGTCGGTGAGCTTCGCCCGGTGCACCAGCAGGAACTGGTGGTCCTCGACGCCGAACTCGGGCGTCTCGAGCAGCCGCCCGGCCGGGTCGTGGAAGTACATCTCCCCGGGTTTGCCGATGGCTCGCACCTGGTCGCCGACGCCGAGTTCGTCGAACACGGCCAGCGCGTTGGCCCACAGGCCCAGCCCCGCCCCGGCCGCGCGGATCTCCGGCGCGCGCTCGTAGACCACCACGTCGATTCCCTTGCGGCGCAAGGCGAGACCGCTCGTCAGTCCCACGATCCCGCCGCCGATCACCACAGCCCGCATCACTGTCCTCCTTCGTCTTCCGAACTCGACGTTAAGGACGGCCGCCGGTTGACTCCAGTGCAACGTTGGTACGGACTCATTTCATCTGTGATAATCGGCAGGTGGACTACGACCTCAACCTCATCGAGGCGCTGGACGCGCTGCTCACCGAAAGCAGCGTCACGAAGGCGGCGGAGTGCCTGCACACGTCGGCCCCGGCGATGAGCCGCACGCTCGCCCGGCTGCGGCGCGCGTTCGACGACCCGCTGCTCGTCCGGGCCGGCCGCGATCTCGTCCCGACCCCGCGCGCGCTCGAGCTGCGCGGGGAGGTGCACGCGGTCGCCGCCCGGGCCCGCGCGCTGTTCGGCCCGTCGACCGCCGCCGACCCGCGGACCGCGGTGCGCCGGTTCGACCTGCAGGTCACCGACATGCTGTCCACGACGGTCATCCCGTCTCTCATCGACGACCTGCGGGCCCAGGCGCCGGGGATCTCCCTGCGGCTACGGCCGGAAACCCTCCAGGACACCCCGGCGCTGCGCGAAGGACTCGTGGACCTCGAGATCGGGACGCTGCGCCCGGGGGACCCCGAAATCCACTCGGAAACCCTCGTCACCGAAACGCTCGTCGGCGCGATCCGCCCGGATCACCCGCTGGCGAAGGTCAAAACGGTCACCGCGAAGAGGTTCGCCGCGGCCGACCACATCGTCGTCTCGCGCCGGGGCCGCGCGCACGGCCCGATCGACGAGCGGCTGGCCGAGCTGGGGCTGAGCCGCCGGGTGATCGCCGTCCTGCCGAGCTTCGCCGGCGCGCTCCAAGTGGCGCGCGGCACCGACGTCGTCTGCGTGACCCCGGCCAAGCTGGGCCGCCCGATGCTGGAAACGCTGGGACTGCGGACGTTCCCGATCCCGGTGGCCGTGCCGGAAGTGGTGCTCGGCATGGCCTGGCACCCCCGCAACCACCACGACCGGACGCACGCGCTGCTGCGCGAGCGAGTCCGCCGGATCATGGCCGCCGCCGCGGGCTGATTCCTCCGGGCCGGTGGGGCTCAGGGAGCGGCGACGAGCCGGTCGGACTGGCCGGCCGGGACCTTGAAGCAGGCGATCGGCTTGAGGTTGCGGCGCACCCGGATGAACCCGTCGTCGCCGGGTGTCGACGGGCAGTCGGCCAGCAGCATGTGGCCGTCACCGGTGATCAGTTCGAAGCCCTGCTCGGCCGGTGCGGTCCCGGCGGCCGCCGAGCCGGCCGTCGGCAGAGTGGCGATGAGCAGACCGGTGGCCGCAGTCAGCACCAGGAACGGCTTGGCCATTCGATCCGACCCGGCCCTGCCGCAGTACCGCGAGGAGGCGAGCGGGCGCTGCCCGGCTGGAACTGATCAGCGCGTTGCCGAAGCTCAAGGACGACCGCGCGGCGGAGGTGGCCATGGGCCTGCTGAACCGCACCGAGGCGAAGCCCCGGATCCAGGCCCTGCTGGACGATCCTCCGTCCACTTGGGACGACGGGCCCCGCACGCTATCCACCGCGTTCAACGACGTGCGGCCGCCGGAAACGCGGAGCCGGCCAGTTCGCGCCGGTCCCGCACAGCTCGTCGCCGGCCCCTCGACCCGTCAGAGCCGGTGGCTGGTGTGCGTGAACTCCACAGTGGACAGCATCGACGTCTCCGAGGGGTTCGTCCGCCGCCGGCCGAAGACCAGGACCTTCGCCGGTTCGACGGCGAAGACCGCGACGTCGTCGTGGCCGCCCTGCCGGAATCCGGTGTCGGTCGCCTCGTAAACCCAGCTGCCGTCCCACTTCCGCCGCCACGCCGCGGCGAGCCGGTCGAGTGCCGGGCGGTCGGTGACACGGCGGGCCACGCCTTCGACGACCACGTCGAGAGCGTCGTCCCAGGCGTTGCGGCCGGTGGTCAGCACGACGTTGGGGTTCGCCGTGAGGTTGCGGTACTTCTGTTCGGTGGCGCCGGTGCTGAAGTGGACCGCACCGTCCAGCCACACCGCGACCAGCGGTGTCACGTGCGGCCGGCCGTCGGCGCGGACGGTCGTGAGCCAGCTGATCTGGGCCTCTTCCAGCGCCCGCGTGGTTTCGGCCCAGCCGGTGGCCTCGGTGCCGGGATCGCTGAACCGTTCGTCGAGCCGGGTTTCCATCGTCACTCCGTTCGGTCGGCCACGGAAGCCGCGTAGGCGGCGTCGAGGCGCTCGGCGACGCTCGGGCCGTCCGGCGCCTCACCGCGGCGGGTGCCGAGGTGAATCTCGCGCAGTTCGTCCATGAAGGCTTCCCACAGCGGGGGGCCGCCGGCGATGAGCACTCCCGCGCGGGCCGCGTAGGCGTCGGCCACGGGCAGGTGCCGCACCCCCCAGGCGCTGAGCTGTACGAGCACCGGGACGAGGTCGATCGCGCGTTCGGTCAGGCTGTAGGTGACCTTCTGCTTGTGCGACGCGTCCCCGGCCCGGGTGAGCAGCCCGTGCTCGACGAGCACGGCCAGCCGGTCGGCCAGCACGTTCGACGAGATCCGTTCCTCACCGCCGAGCAGCTCGCGGAAGTGCCGCGCCCCGCCGAAAACGACGTCACGCAGGACCAGCAGCGTCCACCGGTCGCCGAAGATCTCCAGCGACAGGTTGATCGGACACCGCGACCGGGCTGCCTTCACCGCTCTCACCTCGAAACTGGTTGCGTTACGAGAGCAGTATTACCCGGGCCGGCCGGTGCTGAAACACAGCCGCTCCACCAGGGCGCCGGGGCGGTCCAGCGGGATGATGTGGCCGCAGTCTTCGATGAGGTGCTCCGTGAGGTCGTCGGTCACCGGGCGCAGCTGGCGGGCGAGGGTGTCGCCGACCGGGTGGGCACCGATCGCCACGGTGGGCACGGTGAGCCGGCCGGCGGCGGTGGCGTGCGCGATCTGTGCCGCGCTTTCGGGCATGGCCCGGTAGTGGCCGAAGGCGCTGCGCAGGGCGTCGCGTCCGGTGTACGCCGCGGTGAAGTGGTCTCGGATCGCGGGTGGCACGCCGCGGCCGCGGGTGCCGGCGTCGAGGAACCAGCCGATGTAGTCGGCTTCGCGTCCGGCGAGGACGGTTTCGGCGAGGCCGGGGACGGCGTGGAAGCCGAACCACCACGGCGGCCCGCCGGCGAGGAAGTCCTCGGCGCCGGGCAGGCGCCCGAGCAGCGACTCCATGAGGACGAGCCGGCGGACCCGCTCGGGGCGCCGCATGGCGAGCAGGAACGCCGGCGGGGCGCCCGCGTCGATTCCCACGACGGTCGCGTCCGGTTCGCCCAAGGCGTCGAGGAGCGCTTCGGCGTCGGCGGCGAGGGTTCCGGCGTCGTAGCCGTCTTCGGTGCGGGTGGTGGCACCGAGCCCGCGCAGATCCGGGGCGATGACCCGGTGGTGGCGGGCCAGGTGCGGGATGACCGCGGTCCACAGCCGCCAGGTGTGCGGGAAGCCGTGCAGCAGCAGGAAAGCCGGTCCGTGCCCGGTGACGGCCACGGTGATGTCGATGCCGTTCGCCCTGACCCGCTGCTCGTGCACCCTTGCCTCCTAGTCGGTTACCATTCGTTACCAGCTGAGGCTAGGTAACCGGCCCGGCCTGGCCAAGACGGCACTTTCCCGACAGGTGGTGAGCTCCAGGTGACCCCCTCGCCGAAGGGCGCGCGCGGCGACCTCTTCGACCCCGCCTGCCCCACCCGCCGGCTGCTCGACCGCATCGGCACGAAGTGGACGTCGATGGCGGTCAAGGTGCTGGCCGAGGCCGGCCCGGACGAGGTGCGGTTCGCCGAGCTGCACCGGCGAATGCCCGGCGTCTCGCAGAAGATGCTGTCGGTGACGTTGCAGAGTCTCACCCGCGACGGCCTGGTGGAGCGCCGCGTCGAGCCGACGGTTCCGCCGAAGGTGCACTACCGCCTCACCGAAGTGGGCCACTCCCTCGAAGTGCCACTGGCGGCCCTGCGCACCTGGGCGGAGGAGCACATGCCCGCGATCGACCGGGCCAACGCCGCCGCCGGACCGGGCTAGAGCCTGCTTATCCGGTGGTCCTCGGCCTACTTCGCCGGCGGAGTGGCCGGCGCGCGGCGGCGTCCTCGTGGCGGCCGGGGCGCGGGCACGATGCCGGTGAGCAGAGACGTCACGGTGGCGGTGATCGCCTTCAGGTCGGTGTCGTCGGTGCTTTCCAGCCACTTGCGGTAGGCCGTGCGGAAGATCTGGCTTCCCGCGCCGGCCGCCAGCTCTGCGGTGTCGGGATCGACGCCGCGCTCGTGGAGGGCCTGGCGGAACCCTTCGGCCATCTGGTGTTGCTTGATCAGATCGCGTTCCAGCAACCGCGGGTTGGCCGCGATCATCCCGCTTCGCCGCCGCAGGACGTCCCGTGAGCCGAGTTTCTCCCAGTCGAACCCGGCCAAGGTCCGGACCACGGCCAGAAGTGGCTGTTCGAGGTCGGGCGTCTGCCGGAGTTCCTGGACGAGTGCCGCGTTGAGCGGCTCCGCGTCGGCGAAGAGGATTTCTTCCTTGTCGGGGAAGTAGCGGAAGAACGTCCGGGTGGTGACGCGGGCGCGTTCGGCGATCTGGACCGCGGTGGTGGCCTCGAAGCCTTGTTCCTCGAACAGCTCCATGGCGGCCTGCTTCATACGCTCTTCGCTGCCTTCTTCCCACCGGGGCATGGCGCCAGGATAGCCGAGGTGATGACGCGCCGCGACATCAGTGCTACGGTGATGTCACGTCGAGACATCAGGGCGCACGAGCTGCCCTCGAAAGGAGAATCATGCCTGCGAACCCCGCTACGGGACAGACGTTCATGGTGGTCGGAACCCTCCGGGACGACACCGACCCCGCGGAATTCGCCGCGCGGAGAGAGGACGAGCACCGGCAGCTGGAAGTGTTGCGCTCACAGGGAAAGATCGGTGCCCACTACGTTTCCCCGGCGCGGCGGACGACGTTCGTCGAGGTCGCCGCCGCCGATCAGGGGCAGGTGGCGGAGATCCTGGCGACGTTGCCGTTCGCCCGGTTCTTCGATGCCGACGTCTATCCGCTCGCACCCGAGGACGCGGCGGAAGGGACGCGATCGTGAAGAGCGTGCCGTTCATGACCGGGAGGGACACCGCGCCGGCGTACTGGGCCTTCGGTGTCCTCTGGGTCGTGCTGGCGGACTCGGAGCAGACCGGGGGAGCGTTCTCGGTGATGGAGCAGTGGATGCCGGCGGACGGTGGGCCGCCGCCGCACGTGCACCCGATCGACGAGTGGTTCACCGTGCTGGAAGGCTCCATCGAGTTCCGGGTCGGGGACGAGCCGCCGATGCGCGCGACGGCGGGTGATTCGGTGTGGATCCCGCGTGGGACGGTGCACAGTTTCACCACCCGGAGCGCCGCGCACGTGTTCAACGGCTACACGCCGGGCGGATTCGAGCAGGTCATCATGGGGCTGGGCATTCCCGCGGAGCGGCGTGAACTGCCACCGCCCGACCTCGGCTCCGATCCGCGCTCGGCGGCGCGGTTGATGGACAACTACTGGTCGGCGAGCGCCGACACGGCCTGGGCCGGGAAGTGGCCCCGTTGAGGTCGCCGTGTCGAGCGTCGCCGGCCGCGATGTGGTCACCCGGATCGGTTCAGACGCCCTGGTGGCCGGCCATGTACCGGGCGTACCAGACCGGCCATTCCTCGTCGTACCGGCCGGTTTCCTTCTCGTGCTCGCCGTGCGCGGCCGCGGCCTCGCGCAGGGCCTGCTCCAGCTGCTGCGCCGAGCCGTAGGTCACACCGGAGACGCGGCCGGGGAACCGGGTGGTGATCTCCTGCAGCAGCCAGGTGTTGCCGTCCGGGTCGCTGAACGAGGCGAACGACGAGTAGGTGCCGCGGGCGGGGTGCGCGCCGGGGGCGAAGGCGCCGGTGTCGTCGCGGTGGAAGACCTCGCTGACGTCGACGCCGAGCGCCGCGAGCTCCTTGCGGGCGGCCTCGATGTCCTCGACGACGAGGTAGGTGCCGCGCACCGACCCGGGGGCGGCGTCGGTGATGCCGGTGCCGAAGTGGACCGACGCCGGCGATCCCGGCGGGGTCAGCTGCACGACGCGCGAGGTACCGAACGCGATGTCGGCGTCTTCGCGCCAGCCGAGTGTCTTGTAGAAGTGCTTGGTGCGGTCGACGTCGGCGACGGGCAGGACGACGACTTCGAGCTTCATGTCCATGATCGGACTCCTTCTTCGGGGGCGGCGGGTTCGCCGCGCACCACCACAGTCGTCTCCCGGGGGTGTGGTCGCCCCCGGGAGACACCCTGGTGTTCCCCGGGCCGGTGCCCCGGGGATGGCGCTAGGGTTGCGGGGGTGTCTGGTCGGGAGCCGGAGCTGCTGGGCCGCGTCGGGGAACTCGCCGCGCTGGACGGCGTGCTCGCCGCCGCGCGGGCGGGACACAGCCGGGTCCTGGTGCTCCGCGGCGAGGCAGGCATCGGCAAGACCGCGCTCCTGGACCACGTCGCAGCGCAGGCGAGCGGCTGCCGGGTCGCGCGGACGGCCGGTGCCGAGTCCGAGCGGGAGCTGCCCTACGCCGGGCTGCAGCAGCTCTGCGCGCCCTTCCTCGACCGGCTCGAGCACCTGCCGGCGCCGCAGCGGGCCGCGCTCGGCACGGCGTTCGGCTTGACCGCGGGCGCCCCGCCGGACCGGTTCCTGGTCGGCTTGGCGGTGCTGACCCTGCTCGGGGCGGTCGCCGAGGAGCGGCCCCTGCTGTGCCTCGTCGACGACGCGCAGTGGCTCGACCAGGTGTCCGCGCAGACCCTCGCGTTCGTCGCGCGCCGGCTCTTGGCCGAGCCGATCGCCCTGGTCGCCGCCGTCCGTGAGCCCGCGGGGGAACCCGGCCTGGCCGGGCTGCCGGAGCTGACCGTCCGCGGCCTCGGCGAAGCGGCGGCCGGCACCCTGCTGGATTCGGTTTTCCCCGGCCCGCTGGACGCTCGCGTGCGCGACCGGATCGTCGCGGAAACGCACGGCAACCCCCTGGCCCTGGTCGAGCTGCCCCGGTTCTGGACCGCCGCCGAGCAGACCGACGGCCTCCTCCGCCCCGACGGCAACGCGCTCGCCGACCGCCTCGAGCGCTGCTTCCTGCAGCAGCTCGACCCGCTGCCGTCCGACACCCGGAAGCTGTTGCTGGTCGCGGCGGCGGAGCCGTTGGGGGACGCGACCCTGCTCTGGCGTGCGGCCGGCGAGCTCGGATTGGCTGCCGACCCCGCCGCGGCCGCCGAAGCGACCGGGCTGATCGAGTTCGGGCCGCGGATCCGCTTCCGGCACCCGCTGGTGCGCTCGGCCGTCTACCGATCCGCCGAGCCCCGCGAACGGCGGGAGGTGCACCGGGCCCTGGCCGAGGTGACCGACGCCCGCGTCGACCCGGACCGGCGCGCCTGGCACCGCGCGCAGGCCACCATCACCCCCGACGAACAGGTCGCGGCCGAACTGGCGCACTCCGCCGGCCGCGCCCAGGCCCGAGGGGGCCTCGTCGCCGCCGCGGCGTTGCTGGAGCAGGCGGCCACGCTCACGCCCGATCCGGCGCTGCGGGCCCGGCGCGAGCTCGCCGCGGCCCGGGCCAAACGCGGCGCCGGTGCACTGGACGCGGCACTGGGCCTGCTGAACGCGGCCGATGCCGGGCCGCCGGATCCGGAGCGCGACGCCGAAGCCGAACGGCTGCGCGGGCAGATCGCGTTCGACCAGCGGCGCGGCGGTGCCGCGGCGGAGCTGCTCCTGCGTGCGGCCGGGCGCCTCGACGGCGACCAGGCGCGCGAGACCTACCTGGAGGCACTGGGAGCCGCGGTCTGGGCGGGATCCGGGGCCGAAGCCGCGAAGCAGGCGCGTACGGCGCCCGCCGCCCAGCGCCCGCCGACGGCTGCCGACCTCGTGCTGGACGCGCTCGCCACCCGCCTCACCGACGGCTACGCGGCCGCGGCCCCGCTGATGACCAAGGCGATCGACGCCGTCCGGGCACTGGACACCGGCAGCGAGAACACCGGACGCGTGCTGTGGCTGCTGGGCAACCGGGCCGGTGGCACCCTGGCGACCGAAATGCTGGACTACGCGGCCGGGCGCGCGCTCGCCGAGCGTCAGGTCCGGCTGGCGCGCGACACCGGTGCGCTCGTCCAGCTGCAGTTCGCCCTCAACTTCCTGGCCAACCACGACCTCGTCGCCGGCGACCTGGACGCGGCACAGGCGCTCGTCGACGAGGACCGCCTGCTCGCCGAGGTCACCGGGGGCCGCCCGGTCGGGTACAGCGCGATCCTGCTCGCCGCTCTGCGCGGGCGGGACACCGCGGAGATCGCGGCGGCGGCGGAGGAGGCGGCCGAGCGGGGCCAGGGCCGGGTCGTGCGGTTCGCCGGCTACGCGAACGCCGTGCTCGGCAACGGCCTCGGCCGCCACGACCGCGCCCGCGACGCGGCGCTGCGGGTTTTCGAGGACGACACCGTCGGCCACCAGGCCCTGGCGACGGCCGAGCTGGCGGAAGCCGCGTCCCGGACCGGCGACGACGTCCTCGTCGCCGCCGCGCTGGACCGGATGTCCGAACGGGCCCGGGCGACCCCGACGACGTGGGTCCGGGCGCTCGAAGCCCGGCTGCGGGCGTTGGCCGGGGAAACCCCGGACGAGTGCTACGCCGCGTCGATCGCGCTGCTCACCGGGACGCCGCTGCGGGTCGAGCTGGCCCGCGGCCACCTGCTGTTCGGCGAATGGCTCCGGCGCGAGGGACGGCGTGCCGACGCCCGGGAGCACCTGCGCACGGCCCACGCCATGACGTCCGCGATGGGCCTCGAAGCCTTCGCGGACCGTGCGCGCCGCGAGCTGCTGGCCACCGGTGAGACCGCGCGCAAGCGCACGACGGGGACCACCGGGGAGCTGACCGCCCAGGAACTCCAGATCGCGCGCCTGGTCCGCGAAGGCCTGTCCAACCCCGAAATCGGCACGAGGCTCTTCCTCAGCCCGCGCACCGTGGAATGGCACCTGCGCAACGTCTTCGGCAAGCTCGGCATCAGCTCACGGCGTCAGCTGCGCGACGCTCGGTGAGCCGCCGGGGCCGGCAGCTCACCACCCGATGGGCATCCGCTGGGCGCCGCGGACCGGCATCTCGACCTTCCACTCGACGTCCCCGGCGATGTGCAGGCCGGGCAGCTTGCCGAGCAGGGCTCGCAGTCCTTCCTGGAGCTCGACCTTGGCCAGCGGCGCGCCGAGGCAGTGGTGCACGCCGTGGCCGAAGCCGAGGTGCTGGTTCTCCGCCCGGTCGAAGCGCAGTTCGTCGGGATCGGGGAACTGCCGGGGATCCCGGTCGGCCGCCGCGAAGTCGACGACGACGGGTTCTCCCGCGCGCACCAGGACACCGCCCACTTCGATGTCCTCCGTGGCGTAGCGCGGGAAGCCGGGCCCGTAGCTCAGCGGGGTGAACCGCATCAGCTCCTCCACAGCGGCCGGGATCAGGTCGAGGTCGGCGCGCAGCTCGGCCAGGCGCTCGGGGTGTGCCTGCAGCACGACGAGGAAATTGGGGATGTGCGACGCGGTGGTTTCGTGCCCGGCGACCAGGATCCCGAGGCACATGTCGACCAGCTCGAGCTCGGAGAGCCGGTCGTGCTCGTCCCGGGCCTCGATCAACGCGGTCATCAGGTCGTCGGCGGGGGCCGCGCGGCGGGCGGCGACGAGCCCGCTCAGGTAGTCACGGAACCCGTCCCGGTTTTCGGCGAACTGTTCCGCCGTGGCCGTGTTCGTGGACAGGAAGGCGTCGCTCCAGGCGCGGAACTTCGGCCGGTCGGCCACCGGGACGCCGAGCAGCTCGCAGATCACCGCCACCGGCAGCGACAACGCGAAGTGCTCCACCAGGTCGACCGGCATCCCCCGGGCCGTCATCGCGGCCACGAGCTCTTCGGCCAGCTCCCGGATCCGCGGCCGCAGCTGCGCCACCCGGTGCACGGTGAACGCCTTGGCCACCAGCCTGCGCAGCCGGGTGTGCTCCGGCGGATCCCGCACGATGATCCCGGCGTCCAGCTTGACCGGCCCCATCCGCGGCACGTCGGCCGCGACGGCCATGGCGCGGCTGAACCGCCGGTCGCCCACCACGAGCCGGACGTCGTCGTAGCGGACGGCCAGCCACGCGGGCTCACCGTAGGGCAGCTGGACCCGGATCAGCCCGGGTGTCTCGCGGGCCTCCGCGAAGGCCGGGTCGATGTCCAGCCCCGCCGCCGCCCCGAACGGGTAGGGAACGGGCTCGGGATGCGTCTCACCGCTCACCGTTCGGGTGTATCGGGCGAACCCGGGCCCGAGAACCGCTGATCGGCGCAAGTCCGCTCACCCGCCGGCTCCAGGTGGTCGGCGATGCAGGCCAGGCGGAGCTGCAGGTACCGACGCGCGGCGGCGGTGATCCCGGGCAGATCCGCCCCACGCAGCGTCGACCGCAGGACGGCGTGCGTCAGGGGCACGGCGAACGCGGTCTGCGTGGCGCCCGGGATCAGGATCGGCGTCGGGGGCTCAGGGGCGATCCGGGCGCCGGGTCAGGGACGCGAGGATGGTGTCCTGCGCCGCCGCGACCGTCGGCGCGTAGGTGGCCGGGTCGCGGCTGATGCGTTCGGCGCCCGCGCGCATGGCGCCGGACAGCAGCTCGACCGCGAGCGGCACGTCGCCGACGTCGCGGAATTCTCCGCGGGCGATGCCGTCGCGGACGACGTTCTCGACGTCGGCCACGATGGCGTGGAACGGGCTCTCCGGCCCTTTCGGCACCTCGGCGACCGGCAGCCCGGAACCGGGCCGGAACATCAGGTGCAGGGCCGGGTCCGTGCACGCCTTCAGGACCGCTTCGACGATGTCCCGCATCCGTTCGGCGGCCGGGCCGGCCGACCCTGCGATCGCGGTCACCCGGTCGATCAGCGGCCGGCATGCCCTCCGGGTCAACGCCAGGACGAGCGCGTTCTTGTCGCGGGCGTAGTTGTACAAGGTGTTGCGCGCGAGCCCGGCGCGGGCCGCGATGTGGCCCATGGAGATCGCGTCGAAGTCGTGGTCGAGCAGCAGTTGCCGAAGCGCTTCGGCCAGGTCGGCCCACACCAGCTCGTGGTGCTCGTCGATGCTGGCTCCCCGGATCCGCGGCATCCGATCATCCTCCCGCGGGACCGGCGAGACCCGACAGGTGGGCGTTTTCCTGGTGCGTCGCAGTCAGTTTGACGCGGCTGAGGCGCCAGCCGGCCGCGGTGCGGACCGCCTCGTTGTCGTAGAAACCGGCCACCAGCCAGCGGTCGGGTCCATCGTCGGCCCAGTGTTCGGCGCGGACGTGCGCGTGGATCTTCGCGGTGTCGCCGTCGATCTCGACGACGTGCCCGCTGATGACGTGGTGGGTCGCGGTGAAGGCCGCGAAGGAGCCGCGAAGGATTTCGACGTATTCGCGCAGCGGCGTCGTCATGGGCGGAATCCCGGCGACCGCCTCGAAGTCGAGGGTCACCGGGTCGGTGAAGACCAGGCCGGGCAGCTCGGCGTACTCCTTTCGGTCCGCGATGTCGGCGTACCGGCCGAGCAGTTCGACGAGCTCGGCGCGATCGGCGAGGGTGTCCATGGAGAAACTCCTTCCCGGCCGTTTGCGACGACCTGTCGCAAAGATTACGACAGGTCGTCGTAAACAGCAACGAGCGGGCTTCTCGGGCTTTGTCGAGAGCGGTCGGCTGCCCGTGCCGAGATCAGCGGGCGCTGTGCCGGTCGCGGAACGCGGTGACGAGTTCGATGAATTCGTCACAGTTCACGTCCTGGCTCCGCTCTGCAGTTAGTCTGCCAGCCGTTCCCGGACGACGGCGCGGGCCCGGTGCAGCAGCACACGCTGGTTGGCCGCGGAGATCTGCAGCAGTGCACAGACCTCCTCGGCGGTGTGGTCCCCGACGTCGCGCAGGCTCGGCACCGCGCGCTGGCGGGCGTGGACCCGATGGCGGAGAAATCGTGCCGGAGCGTCCACATGGGACGCTCGAGGCCCGTCGACTCCGGGTAGCGCCCAGCGAGTAGGCGTGGTTGCCGACGTCGGGCCGCTGGTCCTCGGCCTTGGTCCCGCCGAGCGCGGCGGTCAGCGCGGCCACCGTGAGCCGGGCGTCGCCGAGCCGGGAGGGACACCGTCACCGCGTCGAACCGGCCGATCGCCGCGGGTTCGTCGTCGACCTGCAGGATCGGCTGGTACGCGGCGATCCCGGTGTGGTTCGAAAAGGACGCGCCGACGACGATCAGGAGATCGGCCTCGTTCATCAGCTGGACTTCATCGGGCAGCACCAGGTGCGCCACGCCGCGGCGGTCGATCGCGTGCTTGACGGCGAGCGCGGCCGGCTCGGCGTGGTCGCTTCCGCGGTGGACGGTGGTGGCCGAGACGGCCACGTCGTAGAGCCCGGTGAGCAGGTTCGTCGACCCGGCCCGGCGATGGCGACACACTCCGCCGGACGGCCGGTCAGGTTCCCGTAGGCGCACGCGGCCGCGCCTTCGTGCCGGATGCCGAGGAAGGTCAGCTCGCCGTGGGCCTGCCCGGAGATCGGGTCGTAGTCGTGGCCGTGCCACGGGCAGCGCAGCAGTCCCTTTTCGATCGAGCCCTCGCCGAGCGGGCCGCCCTGGTGCGGGCAGCGGTTCTCCAGGGCGCCCAGCCGTGCGCCGCAGCTTGCCGGCGCGACACCGCGGCCGTCGACCGTGACGCTGCGAACCCGGCCGTCTTCGGGCCCATCGGCCGGGGCGACCCGGTGCCGGTCGTTCTCCGTCATGTAACGCCTCCGATGGTCGAGCACACTGCGGTTACGGCAGGCTCAGTGCTCCGGCACGGGCCAGGTGTCACAGAGGAGTTCGACGATGACCGAGAAGGTCCTGGAAACCACCCGGCGGTTCCTGCACGGGACGGCCGAGCTGCTGCTCGCCGGGCCCCAGCACCGCCGGACCGGCCGCATCGACCTGCGGGTGGTGGCCGGCGGTTTCGCGACCGCGGCCGACCCCGCCCTGCGGGTCGAAGGTGCCGAACTGCTGACGAGTTCGGGCCGGTTCCCGCTGAACGGCCGGTCCTACCGCGAAGTGGCGGCGGCCGCGGGGCTCGATGCGGGTGAGCCCGCCGGGGTGTACGGCGGCGGTCCGGGCGTGCGGCTCGACGAAGTCCTCACGCTGGACGCGGAGGCGGTGAAGGTCCTGATGGGAGCGTTCGCCGAGGGAGACACCGCGTTGCGTGAATTCGCCCCCGGACCGCCGCCGATCCTGTGGCCGGAACACTTCGACGTCGCGATCACCCTCGACGAGGTCAACTACGGCGTCTCGCCGGGCGACCGGCACATCGCCGTGCCCTACGCCTACGTCGGGCCGTTCGAACCCCGTCAGGGTGACTTCTGGAATGCCGCCTTCGGTGCCGCACGCACGCTGGCCGAGCTCGGTGACGCGGCCGCGGTCGTGCGGTTCTTCCGCGCCGGCCGCGACCTCGCCGCGAAGCGCTGAAGCATGGACTCCGACGTGCGCGTGGAAGTCCACTCCGGCCCGCGGGAGGAGCTGCGGCCGTTGTTCGAGCTGGCCGAGGACTCCCGGGAGCAGCTCGATTCCTACCTCATGTCCGGCCGGGTCCTGGTCGCGCTGCAGGGGACGACCGTGCTGGGGCACCTGCAGCTGGTCGAACCCGGCCGGCCGGGCGAACTCGAGATCAAGAACATGGCCGTGCGGGAGGACCGGCAAGGTCGCGGCGTGGGCCGGCGGCTCGTCCGGGCCGCGGTCGAACTGGCCGCGGCCGAATCCCGGACGACGCTGGTGGTCGCGACGGCCGCCGCGGACATCGGGAACCTCCGGTTCTACCAGCGGCAAGGGTTTCGGATGCGCTCGGTCGAACGGGACGCCTTCACCCCGGAGACCGGTTACCCGCCGGGCATCCGCATCGACGGCATCGAGCTGCGCGACCGGGTCTGGCTCGACTACCGGCTCACCGAGGCAGCGTAAGGAACTCCTGATCACCGACGTGATCGGCTCGGCTCGCGCCGGACTGTTCGCGTTGCCTGGCATGCTGCTCGCTCGAGCGCCGCCGGTTTGCGCCGGCCGGATCTTTGCGGCATCTTTACGCGTGGAGTGCCGGGAAGCCTGGTCGGCCCTTCGCCCGCGGCGGGCGGAGGACCCGCTTCGAGGACGGATTTCCCATGGCGGTGCCCGCGCACTTCTTGGTCGGCCTGGCCTGGCCGACCGCCCTGCTGCTCGGCGCGATCCTGTCGCCTGGCCACCGCCGCGCACGCGGACTCCGACCTGGGGAAGGTCGGGATCGAGCTGGTGCTCGGCCTCGCCATCCCCGCGCCGAGCACTTCGAGCCACCGGACAACCTGCCGACCGGACGTCAAGAAGCCGACAGGAGGGCCGGATAGTGCGCCGCGAACCAGGCGACGGGGTCGTACGCTGGGCTGATGCACGCGGTGGAGATGGCGGAGGAGTACCCGGTCGTCGACCTGGACTCCGACGGGTTGACGGCGGTCCGGCTGCTGGCGGAACACCGCTTGCCGGGCATCGTGGTCACCGACGCCGCCGGCTGCCCCCAGTCGATCCTGCCCGCGTCCCAGGTGGTCCGGTTCCTCGTGCCGAGCTACGTCCAGGACGATCCGTCGCTGGCCGGCGTGCTGGACGAGTCGATGGCCGACCGGGTCGCGGACAAGCTGAGTGGCAAGCCGGTGCGGGCGCTGCTCCCGGAGAAGCCGTCGGAGCTGCCGCGGGTGCAGGCCGACGACACGATCGTGGAGGTCGCGGCGATCATGGCCCGCCTCCGCTGCCCGCTGGTCGCGGTGATGGAGGGCAAGCAGCTGCTCGGCGTGATCTCCGCGTCCCGGCTGCTGGAGCTGGCGCTGGCGCACGGCTGATCGCGGCGGCGCGATGAGCACCGTCCTGGCCGTCGCGGTGTTCGTCGTCGCCTACGTCTTCATCGCCACCGAGAAGCTGCCGAAGACCGCCGTCGCACTGGCCGGCGCGGGGGTCGTGCTGGCGTTCGGCGTGACCGACTCCGCCGACGCGTTCTACTCCCACGACACCGGCATCGACTGGGACGTCGTCTTCCTGCTGTTCGGGATGATGGTCATCGTCAGCGTGCTGCGCCGCACCGGGGTGTTCGAGTACGTCGCCATCTGGGCGGCCAAGCGCGCCCAGGGCTCCCCGTTGCGGATCATGGTCCTGCTGGTGCTGATCACGGCGGTCGCGTCGGCGTTCCTGGACAACGTCACGACCGTGCTGCTGATCGCGCCGGTCACGCTGCTGGTCTGCGACCGGCTCGACATCAAGCCGGTGCCGTTCCTCATCGCCGAGGTGCTGGCTTCGAACATCGGCGGCGCGGCCACGCTGATCGGTGACCCGCCGAACATCATCATCGGCAGCCGGGCCGGCCTGTCGTTCAACGACTTTCTGGTCAACATGACCCCGATCGTGGCGATCGAGCTGCTGGCGTTCACCCTGGCGCTGCGCTGGGTGTTCCGCGGCTCGTTCGCCGTCGACCCGGCAAGGGTGGCCGGGATCATGCGGCTCAACGAGCGCGAAGCGATCCGGGACGGCGGCCTGCTGATCAAGTGCGGCGTCGTGCTGCTCGGCGTGTTCGCGGCGTTCGTCGGACACTCGCTGATCCACGTCGAGCCGTCGGTCGTGGCCCTGCTCGGTGCCGGTGTGCTGGTGGCGATCTCCCGCGTCAAGCCGGAGGACTACCTGGCCGGTGTCGAGTGGGAGACGCTGCTGTTCTTCGCCGGGCTGTTCGTCATGATCGGCGCGCTGGTGAAAACCGGGGTGATCGGCGACCTGGCGAAGCTGGCCGCGGACGCGACCGGCGGCAACGCGCTGTTCGCCGTGATGCTCATCCTCGTGGTGTCGACGCTGCTGTCCGCCGTGATCGACAACATCCCGTACGTCGCCACGATGAGCCCGCTGGTGCTGGCCCTGACCCAGGACATCCCCGACCCCACGCACTCCGAAGCCCTGTGGTGGTCACTGGCGCTGGGAGCGGACTTCGGCGGCAACATGACCGCCATCGGCGCCAGCGCCAACGTGGTGATGCTCGGCATCGCGGCGCGGTCGGGCAGCCCGATCTCGTTCTGGGAGTTCACCCGCAAGGGCGCCCAGGTCACCCTGCTCACCGTGCTCATCGCCGCGCCCTACCTCTGGCTGCGCTACTTCGTGCTCGGCTGAGCCGGATCGCAAGGAAATCGTCAGGTCCACCGGGCAATTCATGCGGGAAGGTGGATTCGCCGCCGAGGGCCCGAGGCGGGTGGGGAGGTCGCCCAGATCGCCGTGCCGCGCTGGAGCTGCGGCCGGATCGCGCTGGCCGGTCAGGGTGCGTCGCTCGGGGTCGCGGGCGCCTACGTGCTCGGCGAGCAGCTGGTCCAAGGGCGGCCCGATCACCGAGGCGTTCGACCGCCACGATCGCCGCGTCTTCCGCGCTCCGGTCCGGCTCTACGACGTCGGGCTGGGCCGGTTGCTCGGCCGTCGTTTTCCGTGCCTGACCACCTCGGCCGGAACACCGCAACCGGGTGGCCGCGCCGTTGGTGCGGTTCGCGTTGGGGAAGCTGCTGGGATGGCGCTACGACGGCACCGACCTCGCCCGGCGGAGGCTCGCCCGGCAACTTCCTGTGGTCGGGCTCCGGCCGCGGTAGCGACCGCATGCGGTTGCCGATTTTCTTCCCGAGCGGGTGTCGATTCCGGGGTGGTCCCGTTCGTGGTGGGGTGATGATGCGGGGCAGCCCGCCGACGGAGGAGGCACCATGACGCGTTACCTGTTGTCCGTGCACAGCGACCAGGCCGGTGCGGTCCGCGAGCCGGTGACCGAGGAGCGGATGCGGCAGTCGCACGCGCGGCTCGGCGAGATCGAGCGGGAGATGGCCTCGGCGGGTGCGTGGGTTTTCTCCGGCCGCCTGCACGAGCCCGACACGGCCACCGTCGTGCGCGAGTCCGGTGGGGAGCTGCTGACGACCGACGGCCCGTTCGCGGAGTCGAAGGACCACCTCGGTGGCTTCTACGTCATCGAGGCCGCCGACCTCGACGCCGCGCTCGGCTGGGCGGGCAAGGTCACCCGGTGCATCGGGGTGCCGATCGAGGTGCGCCCGTTCGCCGGCTTCGCCGACGAGCCGATGGCTTGACCGAGGCGGTCGGCGAGGCGGTGGTCGGCCGGATCTTCCGCGCGGGGTCCGGCCGGTCACTGGCCGCGGTCATCAGCTTCTGCGGCGACATCGACCTCGCCGAGGACGCCGTGCAGGAGGCGTTCGCCGTCGCGCTGGACAAGTGGCCGCGCGACGGTCTGCCGCCCAATCCCGGTGGCTGGATCACGGTCACGGCCCGCAAGCGCGTGATCGACCGGCTGCGCCGCGACGCGCGGGGCCGGGAGCTGGTCGGCGAGGTGGGCGTCCTGGTGGCTCGAACCGATCCGGGGGAGGTGGACGTCGTTCCGGACGACCGGCTGCGCCTGATCTTCACCTGCTGCCACCCGGCGCTGGCCGCCGAGACGCGGGTGGCGCTCACCCTGCGGCTGCTGGGCGGCTTGTCCACCGCGGAGGTGGCCCGGGCGTTCCTGGTGACCGAACCGGCCATGGCGCAACGCCTGGTCCGCGCCAAACGCAAGATCAAGGCGGCCCGCATCCCGTACCGGGTACCGGCGGCGGAGGACCTGCCGGGGCGGCTGCGGTCGGTGCTGGCCGTCGTCTACCTCGTCTACACCACCGGCCTGACCCGGCCCGGCCTGTGCGCGGAGGCGATCCGGCTGGCCCGGACCCTGGCCGCCCTCATGCCCGACGAGCCCGAGGTGGCCGGGCTGCTCGCCCTGCTGCTGCTGGTCGAGTCGCGGCGTGCGACGCGCACCAGGCCGGACGGCTCCCTCGTCCTGCTCGGCGACCAGGACCGCGGCCGGTGGGATCGTGCCCTGATCGAGGAGGGGCAGGCGATCGTCCGCCGCTGCCTGCGCCGCGACCGGCCTGGCCCGTACCAGATCCAGGCGGCGATCAACGCCGTGCACGCCGACGCGGCCATCGCCGAGCGGACCGACTGGCGGCAGATCCTCGCCCTCTACGACCAGCTGCTCGCCCACGCGCCCACGCCGGTCGTCGCCCTCAACCGCGCCGTCGCCGTCGCCGAGGTCCACGGTCCGGAAGTCGCCCTTGCGCTGGTCGACGACCTGGACCTCGAGAACTACTACGCCTTCCACGCCACCCGGGCGGATCTGCTGCGCCGGCTGGGCCGGGACGAGGACGCGCGGGCCGCTTACCGGCGGGCCGCCGGCTTGGCGCCCACCGACGCCGAACGGGAGTTCCTCGGCCGCGGTGGCCGGGGTGGGTTCACGCCCGGTGAGGCCGTTCGAGGAGGGCTTTGAGCGCGGCCAGGTCCTTGGTGTCGGCCCGGGGAGCCCACGCCTAGCGGTGCCACCGCCTGCGGCCTGGTTCCGGCGGACCAGGCCGCCGATTCCTTTTCCCGATCGATGCGGTCTCCATGTCCGGCCGACGGCCCGCCGCAGTGGCGGCCGTGAAAGAAGCCGGCCGGGAAAGAGAGCCGATCGACGTGAACGTTCCTGCCACCATGCGCGCCTGGCACCAGACCGCGCTGACCGGCCCGCACGACATGCGCCTGATCACCGACGCACCGGTGCCCGCCCCCGGCCGCGGTGAAGTCCTGATCCGGGTCGTCGCCGCCGGGGTCAACTTCGCCGACCTCTCGAAGGCCGGCGGCACGTTCGGCGACGGCCCCCGGCCGCCGTATCCGGCCGGTTTCGAAGCGGCCGGCGAGGTCGTCGCGGTCGGTGACGGGGTGGCGGGCCCGCCGCCGGGGACGCGCGTGATCGGTGTCGGTGACGGGGCGTTCGCCGAGTACCTGGTCCTGCCCGCGGCGGCCGCGATGCCGGTGCCGGCGGGCTGGACGGCCGAGCAGGCGCTGGGCCTGGCCGTGAACTGGCCCACCGCGCTCGCCGCGCTCAAGCCGCTGGGCCGGGTGACGGCCGGCGAGACCGTGCTGGTCCACGCCGCGGCGGGGGCGACCGGCCAGGCCGCGGTCACCCTGGCCAAGCACTACGGCGCTACGGTCATCGGGGCCGCGTCACCGGGCAAGCACGAGACCGTGCGGGCGCTGGGCGCCGACCACGTCCTGGACTCCCGCGACGACGACCTTGCTGCCGAAGTGCTCCGCGTGACCGGTGGTGCCGGGGCCGACCTGGTGCTGGAATCGGCCGGCGGCGCCACCTTCGGGGCGAGCCTGGCCGCGGCCAAGCCGGTCACCGGCCGCGTCGTCGTCTACGGACTGGCGGGCGGCGAAGCCACGCTCACCAACTGGGAACTGGTGTACCGGTACCCGGTGCAGGTCATCGGTCTCAACATCGGCACCCTGATGGAGACCGCGCCCCGGATCTTCGGCGAGATCACGGGGGAGCTGGCCGCGCTCGTGGCCACCGGGGTCGTCAAGCCCGCACGTCCGGTCACCTACGACCTGGCCGACGCCCCCGAGGCTCTCGCGGCGCTGGCCGCTCGGGAGACCACCGGCAAGCTGGCCCTGCTGCCGTGACCGAAGCCGCGAAGCCGAAGGCACGATTCGTCGTGCTCTACGACACCCCATCCGACGTCGATGCGTTCGAACGGCACTACACCGACGTCCACCTCCCGCTGGCCAAGCAGTATCCGGGCCTGCGCCGATTCACGTTGAGCCGTGAGCCGCCGGCGGTGGTCGGCGAGCGGTGCTACCTGGCGGTGATGCTGGATTGGGACGACCTGGCCGCGCTGGAGACCGCGCTCGGGTCGGAGATCGGCCGGCGCGCCGCCGAGGACGCCACGGCGAACCTCGCCCGGTTCGTGACCTTCCGCGGCCTGATCCTGCAGCTCGACGACGTCTGACCGGGGAAGCCTGCTGACCTGTGCTTCGATTCCTTTCCCGCGCCCCGCCGGTCGTACCCGGGGGAGTGTCGGCCGGAACGAGGAGCGAGCATGGCAAGCAGGCGACCCGCGGCGGTGCCCGGGCGGGAGCAAGAGCGGTTCGACGCCGAAACCGCGGGCTACCGCCGGGAACTGCTGGCGCACTGCTACCGCATGGCCGGTTCGGCGCACGACGCCGAGGACCTGGTTCAGGAGACCTACCTCCGGGCGTGGCGGTCCTACGCCGGCTTCGAGGGCCGCGCGTCGATCCGGTCCTGGCTCTACGCCATCGCCACCAACGTCTGCCTGACCGCGCTGGAGCCGCGGCGGAACCGGGTGCTCCCGTCCGGCCTGACCGGTCCTTACGACGGGCCCGAACGTCCGCCCGTCCCGGCGGCGCCGGGCGAGGTGGCCTGGCTGGAGCCGATGCCGGACCACCGGGTCGCGGATCCGGCGGCGGCCGTGGTGACGCGGGAGTCCGTGCGACTCGCGCTGATCGTCAGCCTGCAGCAGTTGCCCGCACGCCAGCGGGCGATCCTGATCCTGCGGGAAGTGCTGGCCTTCACCGCGCCGGAAACGGCCCGGATCCTCGGCACCACGACGGCGGCGGTGAAGAGCGGCCTCCAGCGAGCCCGGGCCCGCCTGGATGACCTCGAACCACCGGCCGAGGACCTGCTCGAACCGACCGACCGCCGGGCGCGTGCGTTGCTCGACGGCTACCTCGCCGCCTTCGAACGCGCCGACGTCGGCCTGCTCGAGCAGGTGCTGCGCACGGACGCCACCCTGGAAGCCACCCCGTTCCGCGACTGGTACGCGGGCCGGGCGAAGTGCCTGCACCTGCTCGGCACGTACGTACTGGGAACGCCGGGCGACTGGCGGATGAGCCCCACCACCGCCAACGGCCTGCCGGCCGCCGCCGTCCACCACCGGGACGCCGGCGGCGCGCTCCGGGCCCACGGCATCGTGGTGCTGACCCCGACGGTCACCGGGATCTCCCGCGTGGTCGAGTTCCACGACCCCGCGCTGGTCGCCCTGTTCGGTTTTCCGGACCTGCTCACGGACTGAGCCGCCGGCCTGCGGTCACTCCGCCATTCCGGTGAACAACCCATTGTCGAACAGGACTCAACATCCTGTCCGTTTGACTATGCGGAAGAACGTTGACTTCGCGGGGTGGGAAGGTAACGTTCTGCGCGTCGAGGAACGGGGTGGTTCACGATGTCGCACGAGTACCGTCGCGCGCTCAGTCGTCGCACTTTCCTGAGCGGTGGGGCTGCGTTGCTGAGCACGCTGGCGTTACCGGCGACGCTTTCGTCGCTGGCTTGCCCGGCCGTGGCCGCCACCCGGCGACCGGCCGCGCCGCCCAACGGGTTCCCCGAGTGGAACAACAACATCGGCGTCTTCGACATCGGCAGCGAACCGCCGCACGCCACGCTCATGCCGTACGCCGACCTGGGACAGGCGCTGAACGGCGACCGCACCCGCTCGCCGTTCCGCCAGAGCCTGGACGGCGACTGGAAGTTCCGGCACGCCGACCGGCCGGACGCCCGGGATCCGGAGTTCTACCGCGAAACCGTCGACGACAGCTCCTGGGCGACCATCCCGGTCCCCTCGAACTGGCAGCTGCACGGCTACGACTTCCCGATCTACGTCAACATCACCTACCCCTGGTGGGGTGCCAACGGGCAGAACGAAAACGCGCAGCCGCCGTTCGCGCCGACGAAGTTCAACCCGGTCGGCCAGTACCGGCGGACCTTCCAGGTCCCGGCCGGGTGGTCGGGCCGGCGGACGTTCCTGCACTTCGCGGGGGTGAAGTCAGCGTTCTACGTGTGGGTCAACGGCACCCTGCTGGGCTACCGCGAGGATTCGCGCACGCCGGGGGAGTTCGACATCACCGACCACCTGCGGCCGGGGACCAACCAGCTCGCCGTGGAGGTCTACCGCTTCCCGGACGGCGACTGGCTGGAAGACCAGGACATGATCCGCCTGTCCGGCATCTTCCGTTCCGTGTACCTGTTCTCCACGCCGACGGTGCACCTGCGCGACTTCCGGCTCGACCCGAAGCTGCGTGACGGCTACACGAACGCCGACCTCGCGGTCACCGCGAGCGTCCGCAATTACGGGGGCGCGGACAACCGCACCTACACCGTGGAAACCCAGCTGTACGACGAATACCGGCGACCGGTGTGGGCGCAGCCGTTGCGGCAGCAGGTCGGGCTCGGCTCGGCGCCGGCCGGGCAGGACGTGACCGTGCAGACGACCCAAGGTGTCCGCGCACCGAAGCTCTGGTCGGCGGAGCAGCCGAACCTCTACACCGCGGTGCTCGTCTTGCGCGATCCCTCAGGACGGGCCATCGAGACGCTGTCCGCGCGCGTCGGGTTCCGCGAGTTCGCGCTCACCGGCGGGCTGATGCGGATCAACGGGCAGCCGGTCAGCCTGCGCGGTACCAACCGGCACGAGGAGCACCCGGCCCGCGGCGGCGCCCTCACCCGCGCCGATCTCGTCGAGGACATCCGGCTGATCAAGCGGCTGAACATCAACGCCGTCCGCACGTCCCACTACCCCAACGATCCCGCCTGGTACGAGCTGGCCGACGAGTACGGCCTGTACCTCGTGGACGAGGCGAACCTGGAGACGCACGGCGTCCGCGACCAGTACCCCGCCTCGAAGCCGGAGTGGACCGGCGCGGTGCTGGCCCGGGCCCAGGCGATGGTGCACCGCGACAAGAACCACCCGAGCGTCGTGATCTGGTCGCTCGGCAACGAAGCCGGTTCGGGCGGCAACTTCACCGCGATGTACGACTGGATCCACTCCTACGACACGACGCGGGTGATCCAGTACGAGGGCGACGACCGGCCGGGGACCAGCGACATCCGCTCGCAGATGTACCCGACCCCGGCCGCGCTCGAGCAGCGGGCGCGCGACACGGCCGACACCCGGCCGTACGTCATGATCGAGTACGCGCACTCGATGGGGAACTCGACCGGGAACTTCAAGGAGTTCTGGGACGTCATCCGCGCGCACCCGGTGCTGCAGGGCGGGTTCATCTGGGACTTCGTGGACCAGGGGCTGTACTGGCCGACGCCGAAGCGCAAGCTGCTCACCGAGACCGGCCCCGCCGCTCTCACCGCGGAACTGGCACCCGCCGCGACGTTCGACGCCGGACAGGGCCTGGCGGGAGCCGCGGTCTTCCCGCCCGCGCGGAGCCTGGACCTGACCGGTTCGGTGACCCTCGAAGCGTGGGTCACGGCCGGTGCGGTGGGCGGTCACCAGCCGATCGTCGCCAAGGGCGATCACCAGTACTCGCTCAAGCAGAGCGAGACGAACCTCGAGTTCTTCGTGTACTCCGGCGGCTGGATTTCGGCCACCGCACCGCTTCCCGCGGACTGGGTCGGCCGGGAGCACCACGTCGCCGGCGTCCTCGACCACGACGCGAAGACGCTCACGCTCTACGTGGACGGCAAAGCCGTGGCCCAGGCCGGCACCGATCGCGTCCCGGACAGCACCGCCGCCCAGCTCGCGCTCGGCACCGACTACGAGAACCCCGAGCGGGTGTTCAGCGGGCGGATCCGGATCGCGCGGGTCTACGCGCGGGCGCTGACCGCGGCCGAGCTCGCCGCCGACCGGTCCCCGCAGGACCCGGCCGTCCGGTTCTGGTTCGACGCGGCCACCGCCGGCTACGCCGAGAAGCAGCCCGCGGAGCGGACCTACCTCTCCTACGGTGGCGACTGGGGCGACAACCCCAACGACGGCAACTTCTGCGCCAACGGCATCGTCACCGCCGACCGCCGGATCAGCGGCAAGGCCGTCGAGGTCAAGCACGTCTACCAGGCGATCAACGTCTCCGCGGGCGCCGACCTGCCCGCCGGGCGCGTGACGATCACCAACGAGAACCTGTTCACCAACGTCAACGCCCACGACGGGGCCTGGGAACTGGTGAACGACGGCAAGGTCGTCCAGCGCGGCCGGCTCACGCCCGCCCAGCTCGACGTCCCGCCGCGATCGAGCCGGACGATCACCTTGCCGCTGCGCCGGCCCGGCCGGCCGTCCGGCGAGTATTTCCTCCGGCTTTCTTTCACCACCAAGGCACCCACGATCTGGGCCGAACGCGGGTTCGAGGTGGCGAAGCAGCAGCTGCCGGTGGATTTCGGCAGCCCCGCCGTCCCGCTGGTGCCGCTCGCGCAGGTGCCCGCGGCCACCGTGCGCGAGAGCGACCGGAGCGTCGAGATCACCGGCGCCGGGTTCAGCGTGTCGATCGCCAAGGACACCGGGCTCATCACGGCCTACGAAGCGCACGGCGTCCGGCTCGTCACGTCCGGGCCGGTGCCGAACTTCTGGCGCGCGCCGACCGACAACGACATCGGCAACGGCCACCCGAGCCGCGTCGCCACCTGGCGCTACGCGGGCGCCGACCGGCACGTCACGGACGTCTCGGTCCAGCCGGGCCGGGCGGTGGTCGTCACGGTCACCGGCACCCTGCCGACCTCGGTCGCCTCGACCCACACCACGACGTACACGGTGTTCGGCCACGGCGAGATCCTCGTGGCGCACGACGTGCACCCCGGCTCGCCGAACCTGCCGTACATCCCCGAAATCGGCTCGATCCTGTTCGTGCCCGGCGAATTCGACACGCTGGACTACTACGGCCGCGGGCCCGAGGAGAACCACTGGGACCGCAACACGGGTTCCGACGTGGGCGTGTACTCCTCGACGGTGGCCGAGCAGTGGACCGGCTACATCCGCCCCCAGGAGAACGGCAACAAGACCGACGTCCGCTGGATCGCGCTGACCAACCGGCGCGGCGTCGGGCTGCTGGCGAGCGGCGAGCCGCTCCTGGAGGTCAACGCGTCCCGCTTCACCCCGGAGGACCTCTCGAGCGGCGCACTCCACGACTACCAGCTCACCCCGCGCCCGGACGTGGTGCTCCGGCTGAACCACCACCAGATGGGCGTCGGCGGCGACGACAGCTGGGGCGCGCAGACGCACGACGAGTACAAGCTGTTCGCCGACCGGGACTACCACTACACCTACCGCCTGCGCCCGCTCCCGCGCCGCGACCAGGCCATGGACCTGTCCCGGCGGCCGACGGCCTCGCCGTGAGAAGCACTCGACGGTCCTGGCCGGCGACATCGGCCGTAGCCGAGCCGGCGAGATAGCCGCGCCCGGCACTCGCGGCCACCGGTTGCCACCGGCTCCGGAGCTGCCGGCCGGTCTGCCGGAATCGCAAGGTACTCGTCAGGTTCGGTTCCCCGGTGGTCCGGCATGCTGAAGCGGCTGAACCGGCGCTGACGTGACCGGCCGACGGGCGGGGAAGCACAGCGGTCCCGTGTCCGCCGTCGTTCGTCCCGGTCGGCTACCGAAGGAGAGGAAGCAGGTACCTCCGGGTCGTCTCCGCGGCAGCCGGCGCCGCCGCCGACCTCCACGAGTCGCTGAACGCCTTCGCTGTGCTCGTCCTGCCGCCGGGGAACTTCCGAGAGTCCGATCCGGACCGTCTGGAGTGAGCTGCCCGCCGGGCGTTGCAGCTGGCGGTGCGCAGTGACGCGCTGGTCAGCTGCACGGCGGTGCTCGGCCGCC
>NZ_JBSFNC010000027.1:0-82885 GCF_053586895.1 Amycolatopsis sp. NPDC003731
CTGGGATGAGGGGCGGGGGAGGTCTGGTGACGTCGTTGGTCTCCTTGCGCTCCCGGCCGCCGGTTCGCGTGTGGTTATGCCGTGGCCGGCTCGCGCTCCCGGCCGCCACTCCGCAGCGCCCCAGCCCGGCTCGCGCCCCCGGCCGCCGGTTCGCGCGTGGTTATGCCGTGGCTGCCTTGCGCTTCCGGCCGCCGGTTGGCAGGTGGGCCTAGGACGGCACCCGCGCGCCCGGCCGCCGGTTCGTACGTGGCCTGTGGACAACCGCCGCCCTCCGCTGGCGTGGAAATCGCGGCCCCTGCTCAGGCCAGCCGCTTGTCCCAGTCGGCGAAAGCGTCCACCAGATCCGCCGGCGCGCCGGAATCCCGCAGGCGCGCGGCTTCCGCCTCGATGTAGTACCGGTACAGCGGCACCAGCCCCGCCGCCAGTTCCGGCTCCACCTCGGCCGGCTCCAGTGGGTGACCCGCGCGGACCTTGCGGGCCAAGCGCACCAGCGATGCCGCCGGGGCGTCCGGCTGGCGCAGGTACCAGTCGATCGCTTCGTCGTTGTTCGCCGCCCGGCCCGTCGGGGTTGTTCCCGAATACAGGAACCTGACCGGGAACAGCACCGCCTTCGTGAACCACACCTTGTCCACCAGCAGCCGCTTCGGCGACCGGAACTCGGCCGTCACCTCGTCCGTCGCCAGCACCGCGATCGCGAAGCGCGCGCTCTCCAGCAGCAGCTCCGACGCCTCCGGGCGGGCCACCTCCGCGCGGACGTCCTCGCCCACCAGCACCCGGCCGTCGTCGGCCAGCTGCAAGCGGTCCAGTGCCGGGAAGCGGCCGTCGTCGCGGCCTTCGCGCAACGCCGGCAACGATGCCCAGAACACCGAAAGCTTGCGGTGCAACGGGCTTCGCTGCTGCAACTCCTCCGTTGTGCTCTGGACCGAAGCGGGGTCGCCGGCGTCGGTGAGGACCAGAGCCAGGTCGATGTCGCTTGCGGCCGCGGAATAGCCACCGTAGGCCAGGCTTCCCAGCAGGTACGCGCCGATCAGGCGCTCTCCCAACGCTTCCTGGTAGACCTGAGCGGCTTCGACGGCGATTTCGCGGGCCGCGTCGGCCGGTTCGGTGGTCGTCATGCGGCCACCGTATCGCGGACGGCGCACTCCGCGATGCGGTCGGAAACCACGCCGATCACCTGCCACGCCCGGTCCAGCACGGTGATCGCCGCCTCCGGGGTCCAGTCCGCGCGCCGGCGCAGGACTTCGTAGCCCATCTCGAGGTGCTCGACGTCCGCTTCGTCGTGCAGCTCGAAGTATTCGTCGTCGGGGAACGCCTTCGTGCCCGCCTGGCTGAACACCAGGCTGCCCGCCTCGAGGGCCAGGTGCGCCAGGACGGCGCGCTGCACGCCGGGCAGGATCGCGAACTGGTCGACGAACCAGGACGCGCCCATCTCGATGACCGGGTCCCAGACCAGTTCCCGGTCGTCCGCGCGGCTGCGGGCCAGGATCTTGTCGTGGCCGACCTCTTCGGCCTGGTGCTCGCACGCGAGCGCGCGCAGCTCCGGGTCGCTCTCGAAGGTCACCCGGGCGCTGATCATCCGCTGGAAGGCGTTCGACCACGGCTGCAGGTACGTGAGCACCGCCTTCTTCGTCTCCGCCGTGGTGCTCTCGTCGGTCAGCAGCCGGATCAGGGCCGACCCCTCGTACTCCCGCTGCCGCTGTTCGTTGTGGCGGGCGACCCGCTCGACGTCCTGCTCGGTCACGATCTGCTCCTTCTGCTGGGCTATCCGAGATCGACGGGCGAAAGGGGGGAGGGGGGCGGCCGGTCGAAGACCGGGAACCGGAAGTACGTGGTCACGTCGCCGTTCCGGCCCGCGGCGCGGAAGCTCACCAGTTCCAGCACCCGTGCGCCCGGGCCGCTCAACGGCCCGGGGGCGAGCGCGGCGGCGAGCGTGCGGAACGGGCCGGGGTCGACGCCTTGGTCGTGCAGCAGCTCGGCCGTGCGCTCCACGGCTTCGCTGTCGTCCGGTGTGAGCGCGGGCAGCCGCAGGTACGTCGTGGACTCGGCGGCACGGTCCACGCCGGACCGGAACGCCAGGCAGCTCAACGCCGCCTCGCCGGCGTCGCCGTCCTGGCCGGCCAGCGTCCGGTACGCGGCGCGGGCCCGGGCGGAGTCGTGGTGCAGGGCCACCGCGGCGACGCGCTCGACCTCGGCGAGGCCGGCGTCGTGGTTGCGGTAGTAGATCTTGACGCGGGCTTGCGCTTCGTCGGTCAGGTCGACGGCGAAGAACTCGATTTCGCGGTTGCCTTCGACAGTTTCGACACGACGTCGGGTGTCGGCCCAGGCCTCGCCGAGGCCGAGCCGCGCCATCGCCTCGGCCACCGCGGCCTCGCGCTGGGCGTGCGGCCACGAATACAGCCCGAAGTACGTCTTGTGCACCACTCCGGACGGGGGCCGCCAGGCGATCGAATGCCACAGCGGCGCCGGCGACGGCCGGCCCGCGCGCGGGGTGAACGTCTCGTGGACGTGGTCGAGGCGGCGGGTGCGGAAAACGCTGTCACCAGGCCAAACCACGTCGTGGCCGAGGCTGTCGAACAGCACTCGCAGCTCCGGCCGCGCACCGGACCAGTTGACCGACATCTCGGCCGGGAACCCGTCGTCCGCCACATAGGACGGCGGGTCGGGAGCCGGCCCGATCCGCTCGTGCGCCCACGGCGGCAGCAGCGCCCGCAGCATCCGGGTGGTCCGGACGGACTGCTCCAAGGGGACGTCCAGCGCTTCGCACGCGGTGGACCACAGCCCACCCAGGAAGTCACCGAAGAGACGACCCTGAGCCGGATAGTTTTCCCTTATATATTCAGGAAACTCCGGCACGCGACTCGTCACGAGCGGATGCTATCAGTTGGATGCTTGCTCAACTAAAAGTCTGCACCCGGGTGGTCCAGTCAATTGCGCCATGTGGGTACGCCGGTGCCCGCCGCGGCCACGGAGGGCCACAACGGACACCGGCGCTGTCCAGTCAGGACAAAACCGGACAACGCGCAGGTCTCAGACCCGCGCGGGCACCACGGTCATCGCGTGCTTGACGAGCCGGATCAGCGCGAGCTTGCTGGAGTCACGGTCGCGTGCGTCACACATCACGATCGGCACACGATCCGGGACCACCAGCGCCTCACGGATCTCGTCGGCGGTGTAGCGCGGCGCGTTGTCGAAGCAGTTCACCGCGACGACGAACGGGATCTTCCGGCGCTCGAAGAAGTCGATCGCGGCGAAGCTGGTCTCCAGCCGCCGGGTGTCGACCAGCACCACCGTCCCGATCGCCCCGCGGGCCAGGTCGTCCCACATGAACCAGAAGCGCGCCTGGCCCGGCGTCCCGAACAGGTACAGCACGTGCCGCGGCGAGATGGTGATCCGGCCGAAGTCGAGCGCGACCGTCGTGGTCGTCTTCCGCTCGACGCCGGACAGGTCGTCGACACCGGCGCTCGCCTCGGTGAGCACCTCCTCGGTGGTCAGCGGCGGGATCTCGCTGACCGAACCGACCATCGTGGTCTTCCCGGCACCGAAACCGCCGGCGATGATGATCTTGACCGGGGTGGGGACCAGCTCGGCCCCGGTGCCGTCAGTACTTGATGAGGCCATCGAGAACCGCCTGGAGTGTTTCGAGGTCCGGCGACTGTGCCGGGTTATGGGTGGGCGAGCGCGTGATGACGAGGCCGCGTTCGATCAGGTCGCCGACGAGCACGCGCACGACCCCCAGCGGGATCTTGACGTAGACGGCGATCTCGGCGACCGACACCGGGTGGCGGCACAGCTGCACGATCGCCACGTGCTCCGGGCCCAGCCCGGTCGGCTCCTGCTCCGAGCGCAGGGTCATCACCTGCGTGGACAGGTCCAGCCGCGCGGTGCCGGCCGGCGTCCGGCCGCTCGTGATCGTGTAGGGCCGGACCAGCGGCCCGGCGGCTTCGTCGTACCAGCCGTCTTCGGCACTCATGTGGCCTCCCGCAGCACCGACGCCGCTTCTCGCGGCGCGGACGCCATGTAGTCGCCGACGCGCTTGACGAGCCGGCTCATCTCGTAGGCGATCATCTCGACGTCGACGTTGTCCGCGGCCAGCACGGCGAGGCACGCCCCCTGGCCCGCCGCGGAGACGAACAGGTAACCGCGCTCCATTTCGATCATGTTCTGCAGCACCGGGCCGCGGTTGAACTGCTTGCTCACCCCCTTGGCGAGGCTCTGCAGGCTGGAGGCGATGGCCGAAAGCTGGTCCGAGTCGTCCTTGCTCATCCCGGCCGACTTGCCGATCAACAGCCCGTCGGCGGACAGCACGATGGCGTTCTGCGCGCCGACCACGCGGTTCACCATGTCGTCGAGCAGCCAGTTGAGATCGGGTTTGGGGCTCCCGTACTCGTTCATTCGACTTCAGACCCTGACTTTCCTGTGTGGACTTGACGTGTGTGTGGCCGGGGATTACGAGTCGTCGTCCGGTCCGCCGCGCCCGCGGCGGGTGCCCTTGTGGAACGCCGCGAGCGTGCGCGCGGTGCCTTCGCCCGGCGCCACGACTTCGTCCTCGCTGTCGTCGGGTTCGTTCTCGAGCTGGGCGACGAGGTTCTGCTGCGGCTCCCGCCGGGGCAGCCGGGGCCGGTCGTCGGTCGGCTTCACGTCTGTCGCCGGGGTGATCGGCGCCGGCTCCGGCGCCGCCGCCGGCACGGAGGGCAGCGGGTCGGGCGGGGTGAGGGCGCGTGCCGGGTACGGCCTCGGCTTGGTGTCTCGCTTCATCGGGATCTGGCCGCTGAACGAGCTGGGCGTGTCCATCGTGCGGAGCGGGCTTTCTGCTGCCTGCGGTGCCGGGGCGCCCACCGGCGCGAGGACCGCGGTGGTCTCGGCCGACGAGGATTCCACGGCCGCGGCCGGGTCCCCGTCCTCGCCGGCCAGGTGCTGGGTGGGGATCAGGACGGTGGCGCGCAGGCCGCCGTAGCGGGACGGGTCGAAGGTGACGGTGATCCCGAGCCGGGCCGCCAGGCGCGCGACCACGAAGAGGCCGAGGCTGGAGTCGGCCCGCAGCGCCATCGCGTCGAACTCGGGGGCTTCGGCCATCATCGCGTTCGCCCACTCGCGGACGCCGTCCTTCATGCCGAGCCCCTGGTCCGATACGTCGACGACGACGCCGCGCGCGACCATCCGGCTGGTCACCTCGACCGGCGAGCCGGGTGGCGAGAACGACGTCGCGTTGTCGACCAGCTCGGCGACGAGGTGGATCGTGTCGGCCACCGCGGCCCCGACGATCGCGACGTCGGGCACCTGCTCGACCTGGACCCGCGCGTACTGCTCGGTTTCCGAGACGGCCGCGCGCAGGACCTCCATCAGCGGCACCGGCTTGCGCCAGCGGCGGCCGGGCTGCTTGCCGCCGAGGATGATCAGGTTCTCGGTGGTGCGGCGGGCGCGGGCGGCGAGGTGGTCGAGCTGGAACAGCGACGCCAGCTGCGTCGAGTCGTCCTCGCGCGCTTCCATCTCGTCGAGGATCTGCAGCTGCTGGTGGACCAGGACCTGGTTGCGGTGCGCGATGCCGAGGAACACGTTGTGCACACCGCTGCGGGCCTTGGCCTCGCTCGCCGCGGCGTTGACGGCGGTCAGCTGGGCGACGTTGAACGCCTCGGCCACCTGCCCGATCTCGTCGCGGCCGTGGTCGAGCCGGGGGAGTTCTTCCTTCAGGTCGACGGGTTCGCCGCTCTTCAGCCGCTCCACGATGTCCGGCAGCCGGTTGCGGGCGAGGTCGAGGGAGTCGTTGCGCAGCCGCGCGAGACGGGTCATCAGGGCGCGGTCGACGAGCGAGCGGGACACCCGCACCGCGACGATGATCGCCGCCAGCGAGGCGAGCAGGGCGACGATGGAGCCGATGATGACGTTGCGCAGCTGGGCGTCACCGGCGTCGATCGCGGCCGCGGAAACCTTGTCCGCCTGGGTGATCGCGAGGTCGTTCAGGCCCTGGGCGACCTGGTTCGTCGCGTTCTGCCAGTCCGTTTCGGACACCGGCACGGAGTTCTGCTCGCCCGCCGACCACGGGCCGTGCTTGACGAGCGCTTCTTCGGCCGTCGCCAGCTGGCGCCAGGCCGTGCTGGTGGTCAGCGCCTGGTACTTCTGGCGGACGCCCGGGTCGAGGAACGGCGCCACCTGTTCCAGCTGTGTCCGGTAGAGCCCCGACAGCTGGGCGAACTGGGCGAAGTCGCCGGGCGCGAACGTCCCGGCGGAGTAGGCCGTCGAGACCAGCGACGTCTCGCGCGACATCATGTCGCCGGCGCGGAACACCGACGTCGCCGTGATGCCGCCGGTCGCGGCCTCGGCGTCGGGGACGACCCGGGCCTGGGTGTCGAAGAGGTTGGACGCGGTGTCCATCACGCCGTTGTAGTAGGCGTTGACCTGACCGCGGTCGATGCTGCGGAAGCTGATCTGCGAGCGCAGCACGGGCAGCTGGTCGAACTGGGCCTTCAGGGCGTTCACCTTGGACGCGATCTCGTCCGGCGCGTTGGAGATCGTCGCGGCGAACGCGTCCTTCAGCGCGACGAGCTTTTCGTCGGTGGCCTTCTGCTGCTGCTGGAGCCGGGCCGGGCCGAGCGCGGGGTCATCCAGGTACTGCAGCGCCGTCTGGCGTTCCTTCTGGAACTCGGCCAGCGCGGTGGCGGCGGGGATGGAGACCTCACGCACGGAGGCCGCGACCAACCGGACGTAAACGCCGTTGAAGAGGAAGTAGGACGAGACCGCGATCCACAGCACCAGCAGCGTCACGCTGGGAATGAGAACGGTCCTGGTCAGCCTTTTGCGGATCGACTTGTCGTACGGCTTGTCCGACTCGTCCCGGGGGTCTTTGTTCAGCACGGCGGTTCACGAACTCCTGAGTGACGGTCGGCGAGGAATGGGGACCCGGACGAGGAAGCGGACACGACGATGGGATACAGCTGCCGCCGTCACCTCGTCTTCGCCTCACCCTCCGTGTTGCCGCGGAATCGATCAGGGTCCGTTTTTTACCACGAACCCCTGACACCCGGTCGGTGCGACCCGGTTTGCGGACACTCGTCCGGCTGGTGGCGAACGGTGTTTACTGTCTGCTCCGGAGCGATTACCGGCATTTCCTCTGGTTATGGCGCTGCGAGCTAATTCGGGCTCTCGATCACTGGGCCGAACGGGTGAAACTGAATTCCGCCGGTTCGCCGTCTGCGGTGCTTCGCGGCCGAGGAAGAAAGGGAACGGGCGGTGCCTGGAAGTGCCCGCCGGGGCGCCGTCCGCGCCGTCGGTCGCAGGCGAGCGCGACGCTGCGTAGCTTTACATCTGATCAGTGGTTGTCAAGCTGCCTCGACATCGGCTACCTTCATGTCCACTCAGCGCCAAGGAGGGTGTGATGAGCGAAGCGACCGGAACCCTGCCCGCCGGCTCGACCGAGGTGTGGCGCGACCGCAAGCGGTACCTGTGGCTGATCGGCCTCGTCGTGCCCTCCCTGGCGTTCCTCGCCATCGGGCTGCACGCCGCCACCGGGTGGGGCGGCTGGTTCTGGATCGGGCCGGTCGTGATCCTGGTGATCGTCCCCCTGATCGACCTCGTCGCCGGGCTCGACCGGAGCAACCCGCCCGACGACGTCATCGCCCGGCTGGAGAACGACCGCTACTACCGCTGGATCACCTTCGCCTTCCTGCCCGTCCAGTACCTCGGCTTCGCGGCCGCGTTCTGGCTGATCGCGCGCGGCGACCTCACCGTGGCGGACAAGATCGGCCTCGCCGTGTCGATCGGGTGCGTCGGCGGGATCGGCATCAACACCGCGCACGAACTGGGCCACAAGAAGGAAAGCCACGAGCGCTGGCTGTCGAAGATCGCGCTGGCGCAGAGCTGGTACGGCCACTTCTACATCGAGCACAACCGCGGCCACCACGTCCGCGTGGCGACCCCGGAAGACCCGGCGAGCAGCCGCGTCGGCGAAAGCTTCTACCGCTTCTGGCCGCGGACGGTCTTCGGCTCGCTGAAGTCGGCGTGGCGCTTGGAGCGCAAGCGCTACGCCCGGCGCAACCGCCACCCGTACCGGCTCGGCAACGACGTCGTCAACGCCTGGCTGATGTCCGCGGTGCTGTGGGCGGCGCTGGTCGCCTGGCTCGGCGCCGGTGTCCTGCCCTACCTGGTGATCCAGGCCGTCGTCGGGTTTTCGCTGCTGGAGGTCGTCAACTACATGGAGCACTACGGGATGCTGCGGCAGCGCGTCGGCGCGCCCGGGCGGCGCCGGTACGAGCGCGTCGATCCCAGCCACAGCTGGAACTCCAACAACATCGCCACGAACGTCCTGCTCTACCACCTGCAGCGGCACAGCGACCACCACGCCAACCCGACCCGGCGCTACCAGACGCTGCGCGACTTCGCCGAGTCGCCGGTGCTGCCCACCGGGTACGCCGGGATGATCGTGCTCGCGCTGATCCCGCCGCTGTGGCGCCGGGTGATGGACCCGCGCGTGCTCGCCCACTTCGACGGCGACATCTCGCGCGCCAACATCCAGCCCGGTAAGCGGGCGAAAGTCCTGGCCCGGTACGGAACCCGCGTCACGGCGGCCGCCCCCGAGCTCGCCGACACCCGCGGCGACGCCACCGAAGGCGGCAGGTGTCCCGGCTGCGGGTACGTCTACGACGAGCAGCGTGGCGACCCGCGGGAAGGCTTCCCGGCCGGCACGCCGTGGGCGGCGATCCCGGACTCCTGGTGCTGCCCGGACTGCGGCGTGCGCGAGAAGGTGGACTTCGTCGCACCGGGACGGGTGGACCGGGCCGGGGCCTAGAATGCCGATCATGAGCAGGGCGGTCCAGGTGCCGGCCGAAGGTGGGCAGCACCGGCGGCCGATCATCGCCGCGGCGATCGAGCTGACGGCGCGTTCCGGCTGGCAGGCCGTCACGATGGCGCGGCTGGCCGAGCTGGCCGGGGTCAGCCGCCAGACCGTGTACAACGAGATCGGGTCCAAGCCCGCGCTGGCCGAAGCGATGGTCGCGCACGAGCTCGACCGGTTCCTCTCGGTCGTCCGTGCGGCCTTCGACCGCCACCCGGACGACCTGGTCGAGGCGATCTACGACGCCGTCCGCGCGGTCCTCGAACTCGCCGACGACAACACCCTGCTGCGCGCGATCGTCTCGGCGACGCACGGCACCGCCCCCGAACTCCTCCCACTGCTGACCACCGACTCGGGCGCGCTGCTCGCCCAGGCGAAGGCGGTGGTGGCCGGCCGCGTGGCGGCCTACCACCCACCGCTGGCCGGCGATCAGGTCGACGTGGTGATCGACCTGATCGTCCGCACGGTCCTCAGCCACGTGATGCAGCCGTCGGACACGCCGGCCCGCACGGCCGACGGCCTGGCCTGGGTGGCCGCGCGTGTCCTCGGCGTGACGGCGAATCCGCCGCTGCGGCACACCTAACGCAGGCCGTGCCGGTCCAGCCAGCCCGCGATTTCCGCGGCGATCTCCTTCGGCCGGTCCTCCTGGGCGTGGTGCCCGGCCTCCCCGCACGCGACGACGTCGAGCGCGGCGATGTGCTCCGAACACCACTGCGCCATCTTCTCGCCGATGAGCAGCGTCGGAGAGCCCTCGAAGGTCAGGAGCAGCTTCGGTGTGGCGTCGCTGCCCGCGAGCCACTCGTCGTAGGCCTCGATGCGCTCGACGAGCTCGGCCGGGTCGCCGCCGAGGGGCAGCTGGCGGGCCCACGCCAGCACCGGGCGACGGCTTTCGGGGGTCGGGAACGGGGCGAGGAATGCCGCCAGGTCGTCGTCGCCGACCGGGGTGCGCACTCCGCCGGTGTAGGCCTGGCGGATGAACAGGTCCTGCGTCAGCACCATGTCCTCGCCGACACCGGGGGTGCGGATCTTCCGCGAGCGCTCGGCGGCCTGCGGGGTCAGGTCGTCCCAGGCCATCGGCTTCACGATGGTTTCGAAGAACGCGAGCCCGCGGACGCGGCCGGGGTGCCGGGCGGCGAAGTCGAAGGCGAGCGCGCCGCCCCAGTCGTGTCCGACGAGGACGACGTCGTCCAGGCCGAGAGCGTCGAACCACCGGTCGAGGTGGCCGGCGTGGTCGGCGAAGGTGTAGGCGATGTCCGGCTTGGGCGAGCGGCCCATGCCGATGAGGTCGGGGGCCAGCAGCCGTCCGCCGCCGACGTGCGGAAGGACGTTGCGCCAGCTGTGCGACGAGCCGGGGTTGCCGTGCAGGAAGACGATCGGCGCGCCGGTGCCCGTTTCTTCGTGGTGCAGCATGGTTTCAGGACTCCAATGGGGTTTCGAGGAGGAGGGTGAGCTCGCGGGCCAGCGCCGCGGTGCGGTCGCCGTGCCGGCCGCCGAGCGGGGCGAGGAGCCGGTCGAGCAGCTCGCCCACGGTGGCGATCGCCGGTTCGGTCACCTCGCGCCCGCGGGCGGTGAGGCGCAGCCGGACGGTCCGGGTGTCGGCCGGGTCACGGGTGCGCTCGACGAAACCGTCGGCGTCGAGCGTGCGGGCGAGCTTGGAGACGTAGAGCGCTTCCAAGCCGGTGTGGTCGGCCAGTTCGCGCTGGCTCGGGCTCGTTCCGGCCCGCTCCAGGCCGGACAGCGAGGAGAGGAAGACGTACTGCGCGTGCGTCAGCCCGAGGGGAGCGAGGGCGCGGTCGACGGCGACCCGCCACTTCGTGGAAAGCCGCCAGACGAGGTGGCCGGGAGTACTCATGCCAGATAGCGTACACGGCTACTAAGTACATGGCTACTATTTTTGGCGTCGCTGGTCCGGACCGGTGCCGGACCGGTCAGCCGGCGAGCTCGCGGATGCGCTCCATCGCCCGCCGGACCTCGGCGAAGCCGGTGGTGAGCGGGCTCAGCCCGATGCGGATGCCGTCCGGGCGGCGGAAGTCGATGAGCACGCCGTGCTCGATGAGGACGCGGGAAAGCCGTTCGGCGTCCGGGTGGCGGAGGGTGACGTGCCCGGCGCGGCGGTCGTCGTCGCGCGGTGAGGCGACCGTGAAGCCGAGCGGGACGAGCCAGGCGTCGGCGAGGGCGAGCACCCACCGGCCCAGTGCCACTGCCTTGGCCCGCACGCGGTCGAGGCCCGCTTCCGCCAGCAGCGCCACGCCTTCCTGGACGCCCACCATGCCGAGCACCGGCGGGGTGCCGGAGAGCGCCCGCCGGATGCCCGGTGCGGGGACGTACTCCGCGGCCATGCCGAAGGTGTCGGCGGCGCCCATCCAGCCGGTGATGGGCTGGCCGAACGCGGCGTGGTGGCGCGCGTTGACGTAGAGGAACGCGGGCGCGCCGGGCCCGGCGTTGAGGAACTTGTAGGTGCAGCCGACGGCGAAGTCGGCGCCGGCCGCGTCGAGTGCGACCGGGATCGAGCCGACGCTGTGGCAGAGGTCCCAGACGACGAGCCCGCCGCGCTCGTGCACCAGCCGCGTGACGGCGGCGAGGTCGGTGATCGCCGCCGTCCGGTAGTCCACATGGGACAGGGTGACGACCGCGGTCCGTGGCCCGGCGATCGCGGCGACGTCGTCGCTCTCGGCCCACCGGACGGTGAGCCCGAGCTCGGCGGCGACGCTCTCGACGAGGAACCGGTCGGTGGGGAAGTTCGCGGTGTCGGTGACGATCTCGTCCCGGCCCGGCCGCAGCGCGACGGCGGCCCGGAGCGTCTTGTAGAGGCACACGGACGTCGAGTCGGCGACGATGGTCTGCCCCGGTGCGGCGCCGAGCGCGACGCGGCCGAGCTCGTCCCCGATCTCTTCGGGCAGCGTGAGCCAGCGTTCGTCCCAGGACCGGATCAGCCGGCCACCCCACTCGTGGGTGACGAGCTCCTGCAGCCGCTCCGCGGTGGCGCGCAACGGGCGGCCCAGGGAGTTCCCGTCGAGGTAGGCGACGACGCCGGGATCGCCGATCGGGACGAACCGCTCGCGGAACGCGGCGAGCTCGTCCTCGGCGTCGAGGCGGTCCGCGGCCTCGGCCGAGAGGTCGGCGGCGGTCAGCGGTTCTGTTCCTTCACCCGCACGGCTTCCTTGCGGACCTCGGCCTGGGTGGCGCGCTCGCGGACCAGCCAGTCGGGGTTTTCCGCCTTCAGGGCGTCGATCTGCTCGGTGGTGAGCGGCTCGGTGATGCCGCCGCGGGTGAGGCCGCCGATGGAGACGCCCAGCTTCGCCGCGACCACCGGGCGGGGGTGCGGGCCCGTGCGGCGCAGTTCCCGCAGCCACTCCGGCGGGTCGGCCTGCAGCGCGTTCAGCTCGTCGCGCGTCACGACGCCCTCCCGGAACTCCGCGGGGGTGGCTTCGAGGTACACACCCAGCTTCTTCGCCGCCGTCGCGGGCTTCATCGTCTGGGTGGTCTTGTGCGACGTCATGCCGTCCAGGGTAGCCAGCGTCACTCCCGGTAACCTGACCCGGTGACCTCTTTCAAGCTCGCGTACGTCCCGGGAGCGACCCCCGCCAAGTGGGTGCGGACCTGGGGCGAGCGGGTGCCGGAGGTGCCGCTGACCCTGGTCCCGGTGGAGGCCGCCGACGCGACCGGCCTGCTGCGCGCCCGGGACGCCGACGCGGCGCTGCTGCGGTCGCCGATCGACCGGGACGGCCTGCACGCGATCCCGCTCTACACCGAGACGACGGTCGTCGTGGTGCCGAAAGACCACCTGATCGCGGCGGCGGACGAAGTGTCCACTGAGGACTTGGCGGACGAGGTCGTGCTGCACCCGGTCGACGACACGCTTTCGTGGGAGACGTGGCCGGGACGTCCGGCGGTCTCCCGGCCCGAGACGACGGCGGACGCCATCGAGCTGGTCGCGGCCGGCGTCGGGGTGCTCGTCGTCCCGCAGTCGCTCGCCCGGCTGCACCACCGCCGGGACCTCACCTACCGGCCGGTCGGGGACGCGCCGCAGTCGAGCGTCGCGCTGTCGTGGCTGGAGGAGGAGACGACGGACCTGATGGAGCAGTTCATCGGGATCGTCCGCGGCCGGACGGTGAACAGCACACGCGGGCGCCCGCAGGCGCCCGCCGAGCGCAAGCGCCCGGAACGCAAGCCCGCCGCGGCCAAGCCGGCGCGGCGGGGTGGCGGGGCCGCGGGGAAGCGGCGCCGGCGGGGCTGAGCCGCTACGACGTCGTGCAGACGCAGTTGCCGTCGGCGCGGTCGGGCAGGTCCGGGTCGTCGAACCAGTGGCCGCCCTCGCCGAGGTAGCGGAACTGCAGGACCGTTCCCGGCGTCACGTCGACCGACGCCGAGCGGCGGCCGTTGGAGCGCGGCGTGAGGTGGTGCCGCCCTGGCGTCCAGTCGTTGAACGAGCCCACGACGCTCACCCGGCCGGGCGGCGCGCCGATCGGCAGGCTGAAGGTGACGCGCTGGGTGCCGGCCCGGCTCTTGCTGATCTTGATCACTCGTCGGGGGCCTTTCACGGGAAGGGGTTCGGGAGGGCGTGCTCGGCACTGAGCGCCGACATGATCGCACAGCTGTGACGATTCGGTCACGCCCAGTGCCCGATTGGGTTACGGGGCCGCTCAACGGCCCGCCACTGACCGGGTGATGCTGGGGTGAACCATGATCATCCGGGGGTTGCTTCCCCGTGGCGGTGGGAAACTGACAGCCGTGACCGTCGCCGCTGATCGTCAAGTCAAGGACCCGTGTGCCTGGCTCAGCGCCGTCACCCACGAGCTCGCCGACGCCCACCCGGCTGACACGCGAGCGGTGCTCATGACGGTGTGGGACGGGCTGGTCGCCGCCCGCCTGGTCGGGCTGTACGCCGCGGCCGCTTCGCCCCGCTGGCGGGCGAGACAGCGTCACGCCGAAGCCGTCGAGTTCGATCTCGCCGTGCAGCTGGCGCGCAACTGCACCATCGGCACCGGCCTGGCCATCCCGGCCCGGCTCCCCGGAGCCGCGGTCGCCTGGCCCGCCGAACGCGCCGACGCGGCGATCGCGGCGGTGGTTTCCTTCTGCGGCACGGCGGAAGCGATGCTGCGCCGCGCGGGCGAGCTGACGCCGGTGTGGGAGGACAGCCTCCTCGGGCCGGTCGCGCTGACCCGCTGGCTGGCGGACTGCTGGACGGGCCGCCACACCGGCGGCTGCCCCCTGCGGCTCCCGGTGCCCCCGCCGCCGTGGTGGCGCTGAGGGGCGGCCATCGGTGGTCGCCAGGGCTCCGGCGGCCGGCCGCCCGGTTGCCGTGGGGGCGCCAAGAGGCGGCCGCTCGCTGTTGCGGGGCCGCTGAGGTCGGCCGCCGGCTGTCGCGGGGCCGTTGGTGGACTGCCGCCGGCTGTTGCGGGGCGCCGAGGTCGCGAATGAGTCATTCGCGACCTCTGGTGCCGCGAATGAGTCATTCGCGACGTTCGGTGCCGCGGGTATGTCGCGGCGAGGTGCCGGCGGGCGTGTCCGTCAGGTGAAGTCTGGTGCCGGTGAGAGGAGGCCGAGGGGTGACCGACCCGTGTTCGAGACTCCCGGAGGCGACCCGCGCTGCGGTGCGCGCGCTCCTGGTGGCCGAGCTGACGGCAGCCGGCCACCGCGCCCGCGCGGCGGGCTGCACCCCCGAAACCCTGACCGCCGTGTTCGAAGCCCGCCGCCGTTCGCTCGAGGACGGCTGACGGCTTCCCCGGGCGCGCGGCCGGGAGCGGGGTCAGCGGCCCAGGATGGCCAGGGCCGTCGCCACGATCCCCTCCACTCGCTCCCGGTCCGCCAACGCCGCCGCCAGCCAGTCGTCGTGGGGTGTGCCCTGCGGGGCCTGCTCGCCGAACACCGAGCGGACCACCGCCGGCACCGCCGAGGCCGCCGCCTCGCCACGGTCCAACCGGAGTTCGATCGCCCGCAGCGCCCGCTCGGCCAGGTCCGCGAGCCGGGCGTCCGCCAGCTCGTGCGGAGCGACCAGCTCCAGCGGTGGCGACTCCGCCGGCATCGGGGCGACCGGGGCCTGCTTGTGCCCCAGCGGCCTCTCGACGTGCTCCGCGTGCCACGCCGGGCGGGTGCGCATCGCGGCCAGGACCCGGTCCACCTCGCGGTCGAGCGTGTCGCGGGCGGGCGGGGGCTCGCCCGTCACCTCCGTCCGCCGGGTCGCCCAGCCGTCCAGGGGCCACAGTTCCGCTCCCGCCGTGGCCGGGACGCCGACCCAGACCAGGATCTGCACCGCCAGCTCGCACAGCCACGGGTCGTCGCCGAGGGCACCGGCCAGCCACGCCGGGAGGCGCGGCCGCTGCAACGCCCCGATTTCGCCGCGGCGGCGCCGGTGCGCGTCGACCGTGGCCGGGGTGAGGCGGGTGGCCAGCCAGCCTTCGAGGTTGTCGATCGGGCCGGTCGCGCGCCGCAGGGCGTGGTCCACCACCGCCTCGACGTCGTCGTGGAAGCGGTCGAGGCAGTCGGGCCGCAGCCACTCGAGGCCGCGGGCGCAGTCGGCGTGGCGGCGCCGGTGTTCCAGCGGCTTGGTGATCCGCGTGAAGACCAGCGGCCACGCCACCGTGTAGACCCCGCCGCGCAGCCGGGCCAGTGCGCGGGGCCGGGCGTCCGCCGCCGAGCCGGCGAGCAGGCCGTCGCGGGCCAGCCGCCGGACGCCGGCGACGTCGGCCGGTCCGGTAGTGTCCAGCACCCTTCCTCCCCGATGCCGACGCCGGAAGTCGACGGGGAAATGGTCGGGCAGCCGCGGAGGCGGAAAAGGCCGCGAGCGGGCCGAAATCGCGGGGAACTGGCCAATCCCTGGCCACCGGGGAATCACCTGATCGGCGCAGCAGCGGCCGCCGATCGCCGCGAAGTGCCCGTGGTTCAATGGAAATCCCATGGCACACGAGGACGGGCTGCTCCGGGAACTCACCACGTTGCGGCGCGGCTGGGGATTGGAAGCCGACCGGTTGCGCAGCCGGCTCGGGCCGCTCGTTTCCGGCTGGTGTGAAATCCACCGGACGACGAGTGACCGCGAAGCGCGCCGCGTTCTGCGGGAAGCGATTTCGGCCGCGATCGCGGAATTCCCGGCCGCCGACAAACTGGCGGTGAACGTCGCCCTCGGCATCGCCCCCGGCGCCCAGCACGCCCTGCTGAGCGACCGGATCGGCGTCCTCGCGGATCAGCTGCGCGTCTCGGAACGCACGGCCCGCCGCCGCGTCGACCGGTCGTTCGCCCGGCTCGCCGCGGAGATCGAAGCCGGCGCGCGGCCGGGCAACGGCGTCCCCGACCCGGACGACGGCTGGTTCGTCAAGCGGCTCAACGTGCTCGTCCGGCTCGACACCGGCGAGCCGGAGGTCACCGAGGAACGGCTGATCGTGGCAACCCGTGACGCGCTCGCCCGGATTTCCGCGCAGTTCACCGTGCCCCGCACCGAAGACGGCCGGGACGGCGAGCGCGACGTCGCCGCGGACGCCCGGCACGGCGTCCGGATCAGCGAAGGCACCCGCGACGGCCAGCGGCACTTCCGCTGGCTGCTGGACCTGCCGCGGGCCCTGGACCGCGGCGACAGCCACACGTATTCGCTGGTGTACCGCATCCGGGACGGCCTGCCGATCCGGCCGTCGTACGTGTTCGTGCCGCTGGTGACGTGCGAGTCGTTCGAGGTCCGCGTGCGCTTCGACCCGCGGAAACCGCCGCGGGTGGTGTGGCGGCTGGACCGCGTCCCGCCGTCGGTGCTCGCCGACCCGCCGCAGCCGGGCGAGCCGCTGCCGCTGGACGGCGCCTGCGAGGTCGCGCAGCAGTTCGCCGCGCCGCAGCTGGGGTACGCCTACGGGCTGCGCTGGCTACCCCGCCAAGATATTCCTTGACCTGAATATTCTTCTGTGTGAATACTAGGTCCCATGGACCGGATCGCTGCAGCACTGGGGGACGCCGCCCGGTGGCGCATCGTCGAACTGCTCGCCGAGCGCCCCCGCTCGGTGGGCGAACTCGCCGAGCTGACCGGGCTGCGGCAACCGCAGACCACCAAGCACCTCCAGACCCTCGCCCGGGCCGGCCTGGTCACCGTCTTCCCGCTCGGCCAGCGCCGCGTCCACGCCCTCGAAGCCGGACCCCTGGCCGCCTTCGCGGGGCGGCTGCGGGAGCTGGCCGACGCGACCGAGGCGCACGCGGACGAGCGGGACGCCGTGGCGCGGTACCGCGCGGCCGTCGAGGTGGACACGGCGGCCGCGGACCGGGACCGGTGGGCGGACGGGCGCGCGTTCGCGTTCGACCGCCTGCTGCCCGCGCCGGCCGCCGACGTCTGGCGGCACTGGACGGACGCGGACCTGCTGGCGAGCTGGTGGGTTCCGCCGTCGATGACGGTCACCGCCTGCACCCTCGAGCCGCGGCCGGGCGGCCGGGTGGTGCTCGGCTACCGCGACGCCGACGGCGAGTACCGCGCCGAAGGCCGGGTGCGGGTTGCGGACGAATCCGGCCGCCTCGGCTTCGACCTCGCGGTAACCGGCCCCGCCTCCTTCACCGGCCACTACGACCTCGAGCTCCACCCGGACCCGGCCGGCACCCGGCTGCGGCTGGACCTGCGCATCACCGCCACGACGGTCGAGGCCGTCCCCTTCATCGCCGGCATCGAAACCGGCTGGGGCCAGGTGCTCGACCACCTCACCGACGTGCTCACCGAACGAAAGGACCGAACACCGTGACCGAGCCGACCGGCCGCCGGGTGACCGCCAACCTCAGCCTCACCCTCGACGGGCGCTACCACGGCCCCGCCGGGCCCGCCGACATGGGCGCGATCCTCCCGTACGCCACCACCGAAGTCGCGCGGCGCCACCTCGGCCGCATCTGGGAAAGCGCGACGACGGCGGTGCTGGGCCGGCGCAATGCGGAGGGGTTCCTCGGGTTCTGGCCCACCGTCGCCGCCGACGAAACCGCCGACCCGCGCGACCGCGGCTACGCGAAATGGCTGGTGGACGCGGAAAAGGTGGTCTTCTCGACCACGCTGTCCGACGCCCCGTGGGAGCGCACCCGGCTGGTGAACGCCCCGGCCGCGGACGTCGTCGCCGAGCTGAAGGCCACCGGTGGCGGCGACCTCCTGGTCAACAGCAGCGCGAGCGTCATCAAGCCGCTGCTCGCGGCGGACCTGCTCGACCGGCTGTACCTCATGGTCTGCCCGGAGATCGCGGGCGGCGGGCCCCGGCTGTTCGACGACGGCCTGCCCGCGTCGCGGTGGCGGCTCACCCACCACGAAACCGGCGAGCTGGGGGAGACGGCGGTGGTCTACGACCGCGTGCGCTGACCGGCGGCGCGAGGAATACCAAGTGAGGGGATGCCCGGCCGGGGGCCGGCTGGCTACCGTTCCCGAGCCGCCGGCCCGCTGGAAGCCGTGCGGATCACCGGTATTCACCCGTGCCCGGAGGGTTCCGCATGGCCGAAGCAGATTCCGTCGACCGGCGCACCTTCCTCACCGCCGCGGGCGTTGTCGCGGGGGCGGCCTTGGCCGGTCCCAGTGCCCCGCGGACGGCGTCGGCGGCCACCGCGCCGCCGGTGGCGCCCCACTTCGGGCTCACCAAGTTCCTCGACCCGCTGCGGATCCCGCCGGTGATCCAGGCGCATTCGCGGCGGTACCAGGGTGACCTCACGGTCACCATGACCACCGCGCGGACGCGGCTGCACTCCCAGTTGCAGGAGAGCACACTGTGGACCTACGAGGGCCATTTTCCCGGCCCGACCATCGAAGTCCGCAGCGGGAAGCGGCTGCGCGTCGCGTGGGCGAACGAACTGCGGGGCACGGTTCCGCTCGTGGCGGTGCGGGCGCCGTACGCCGTGCCGACGCCCGCGAACCAGCCCGGCTACCGCGCCGCGGACGGCAGCCTGCCCGCCGGGGTGGAGCTGATCGAGGGCGTCGCCGAGCTGCCGCCGTGGAACGTCGTGCACCTGCACGGCGCGCTGACGAACGCCGGTAACGACGGCTGGGCGCACAACGGTATTTCGCCGGGGCACACACAGCTCACCGAGTACCCGAACCACCAGGCCGCCACCGCGCTCTGGTACCACGACCACGCGATGGCCGTGACGCGCTTCAACGTCCACTCCGGACTCGCGGGCCTGTACCTGATCCGCGACGACGAGGAGGACCGGCTGCGCCTGCCCGGTGGTGACCACGAAATCCCGCTGGTGCTCGCCGACCGCAACTTCGACACCGACCCGGCGACCGGCGCGCTGACCGGCCGGCTGCTGTTCAAGTTCCAGTACCTGCCCGCGTCCGGCACGACGGCTCCGGTGACCGGCCCGTTCACCTTGGTCAACGGCGGCATCTGGCCGCACTTGGACGTCGACGCGCGCTGGTACCGCTTCCGGGTGCTGAACACGGCGAACGGCCGGTACTTCCGGCTGGACCTGGTCGACGAGGCGGGGGTGGTGCACAACGACGCGGTCCGGATCGCCGGTACGGACGCGGGGCTGCTGCCCGCGCCGGCGGCGGTGCCGGCGGGTGGGCTGACCCTGACCCCGGCCGAGCGTGCCGACCTGCTGATCGACTTCAGCCGGTTTCCGGGGCAGCGGTTGCGGCTGGTCAACACGGGGGCCTCGATCGAGCCGGACATCATGGAGTTCCGCGTCGAGAGCCGGCGTCGCCCCGAGCCGTTCCGGGTGCCGGCGCGGCTGTCCGCTTCGTACGCCCGGGTGGAGCGGGTGCCGGAGGATCACGACGAGGTGTTCGTGGCGACGACGCCGCCCGGGGTGGCGGGCCGGCCGCACCCGGAGATGTGGGAGCTGAAGGAGATCACCGATCCGGCGGAGTTGCCGGCGCGGTTCCCGGCGGAGGGTGTTCTGCAGGTCACCGATCCGGTGCTGGGGCGGGTGCGGACGTTCCGCAGGGTGGCGCGCATGTTCGACGACGCGACGACGATTTTCGTCGACCGCGGCCGTTGGGTGGTGTGGAACTTCTTCCAGCTCGGTGGTGCGCCGCACCCGATGCACATCCACATGGCGCGCCTGCAGCTGCTGACCAGGAGCAAGTTCGCCGACCTGAGTGCGTTCGACATCGCGGCGGGCGGAACAACCCGCCCGCTGCCGGCCCCGGCGGCGGGCCGGCCGGTCGAGAGGCACGAGGAGGGCTGGAAGGACACGTTCGACGTGTGGGCGGGCGACTGGATCCGGGTGGCGGGCAGGTTCGAGGAGGCAACGGGTTCATTCATGTACCACTGCCACATCCTCGACCACGAGGACGAGGGGATGATGCGCCCGTTCGTAGTCCACCCACCCGAGATAAGCCGCTTCCACATGCACCCGGCCACCCCAGGCCACCCAACCATGCCCGCCCACGAAGGCCACTAGCCCCACCAAACGGCCCACCCACCCACCCACCCAACCGGCGACCCCTCCCCGCCCGGACGACCGCCCGCTCACGTTTCGCCCCAGACCGAATGGTGGGCGCACGCACCCGGCCGAGGTCGGCTACGAGGCCCCGAAGGAAGATCACAACGCAAACCAGCCACGACGGGGGTCCGGGGGCAGAGCCCCCGGGCGGGGTCTGGGGGTTGCACCCCCAGAGAACACAACGAAGCGAGAGAGCCCACCGAAGGCGCGAAGCGCCGAAGGAGGGCTCACGAGAGTAGGGCGGGCGGGGCTCGAACCCGCGGCCAAGGGATTATGAGTCCCCTGCTCTAACCAACTGAGCTACCGCCCCTGGTTCCGGCGTGCACTGGCAGCCCGAGGTTTGCATGTGCACAGAACACCCAGTTCGCTTCAAGTTATCACAGCGGCCATCCGGGCAGATCCGGTAGGCCAAACAGGTTGTAGTGGCCGCCGAGCGGCGCAGGCTCGTCTAGGTTGCAAGGGCGTCACCGCTGACCGGAACGGCGGGAGTGAGAATGGGCTCTGCCACCTCGAGTTCCTGGGCCGCCCGGCTGGCGTTGCTGGACGCATTCGCCGCGGGGGCCGGCCTGGGTTACCTCGCAAACGTGTACCGGGAGGTCGTCTTGGCGAACCCCGGGGTGATCGGCGTGACGCTGCTGCTCGTGTTCGTTTCGGGTTACTTGGTCCGCGTGGCCGTGCGGGCGTTGCGGCGCGCGGGTTCGCGGGTCGACGCGATTTTCGCGGAGGAACTGGGAAAGAAGCCTTCGCCCCGCCCGCGGTGACGGAAATTCCCCGCGGGCCGGACGAAAACCGCGGATTCCGTTCAGCTTCCGCCGCCGCTGGGGGTGGGCGTCGGGAAACCCGAAGTCGGCGGGAGAGTCGTGCTGGGCGTGGGTGTGCGCGTCGGGGTCGAGGTGGTTTTCGGCGTCGAGGTGACCGGCGGTGTCGAGGTCGGTGCTCCCGTCGGTGCGTAGGCCGCATAGCCGAACCGAACCTGGCTGAGTATCTGTGGCATGTCCGTGAAGGCCATCGCCCGCACCCGGAACGTGGTGGCGGTGTAGGAACCCTGCACGGTGCTCAGCATGAAGCCGTTGGCGCCCTCCGGTGTGATCTGGGAGAGCAGGACCACCTCCGGTGTCACGCCGAGGCTGTGCGAGACCGTGCAGTAGCCGGCGTCGTCGGTCGTGCAGGTGGCCTGCGCCGTTTGGACGAGCGGTGCCGCTGACGGGCCGGCGGCGGCCGACGCGCCCGCGAACGCGACGGCGCCCGCCGTGACCGCCGCGGCTCCGGCCAGTGCGGCGAGTGCGGTTCGTGCTTTGTTCCCCATGAGGTGTCCTCCAGAGTGGTGATGCAGCGCCATCGCTGCACCGCACTCTGCCGTTACCGCGTACATCGGGCTTGTACGACGTCTGTACGCGGCCGATGGACGCTCTCGCCGACGTTCGGACCAGGAGGCGAGCCGTGTCCCAGAACCCCGTCCCGTGCATCACTTCGAGAGCGCTCTTCCAGGGTTACACGATCCTCGGCAGCAGTCTGTACACATTGGACGGATCGGGGCACGCCGACGCCGCCGACATCGACTCCTACGTGACGCGCATCGACATGAACACCGGCACGGTGCAGGACCGCGACCTCACCCGGGCCGTCGGTTTCGGTTCGCGCAGCAGCATGGACAACGTCAACCGCTACGCGAACCTGTTCTGCAAGAACGTCTTGGTGGGGTGATCCGGCCACCACGGGATCACGCCGGAACGAGCTCCCGGTCCTCCGCGGCCGCGTACCGCCGGGCCAGGGTGGCGCAGACGATCAGCTGGATCTGGTGGAACAGCATCAGCGGCAGCACGATCAACCCGACCTGCGCGTGCCCGAACAGCACCGTCGCCATCGGGAGGCCGCTGGCCAGGCTCTTCTTCGACCCGCAGAACACGATGGTGATCCGGTCCGCCCGCGCGAAGCCCAGCAACCGGGCGGTCCAGCCCGTCGCGCCGAGGACCGCCGCCAGCAGCACGCCGCACACCACGAGCAGCACCAGGAGGTGACCCACGTCGAGCCGGTGCCAGATGCCCTCCGTCATGCCCGCGCTGAACGCCGTGTAGACCACCAGGAGGATCGAGCCGCGGTCGACGAGCTTCAGCGGTGCGGCGTGGCGGGTGATCCAGCCGCCGATCCACCGGCGGGCCAGCTGGCCCGCCACGAACGGGGCCAGCAGCTGCAGCACGATCCCGAGCACGGCCGAACCGTCGACGCCCGCGCCGTCGCCGGCCAGCAGGAGGGCCACCAGCAGCGGCGTCAGCACGATGCCGGCCAGGTTGGACAGTGAGGCGCTGCAGATCGCGGCCGCGACGTTGCCGCGGGCGATCGAGGTGAACGCGATCGACGACTGCACCGTCGAGGGCAGCACCGCCAGGAACAGCACACCGGCCGCCAGCTGGTCCGGCAGCACCGACGGCGGCAGCAGGAACAGCGCGAGGCCGAGCAGCGGGAACAGGACGAACGTCGCCGCGAGCACCACCGCGTGCAGCCGCCAGTGCCGCAGCCCGTCGAGGGCTTCCTGCGTCGAAAGGCGGGCGCCGTACAGGAAGAACAGCAGGCCGACGGCGATGGTGGTGGCGATGCCGAAGCCGTCGGCCACCGCGCCCGAGGCGGGCAGCAGGGTGGCGACGCCGACGGTGGCGAGAATCGCGAGGACGAACGGGTCGAGACGTAACCGGGACATGGATCTCCTTCCGCAGCAATTCTCGGCGCCCTCGCGTTCATTGTGAACCACGATGACCGAACTGACTGTCATCGCGAATCGCGATAGGCTGGCCCGGTGCTGGACCCCCGCCTGTGCCGTTCGTTCCTCGCCGTCGCCGAGACGCGCAGCTTCACCGCGGCCGCGCGGCGGCTCGGCGTCGGCCAGCCGACGGTCAGCCAGCACGTGCGGCGGCTCGAGCGCGACTCCGGCGGCCTGCTGTTCGCCCGGGACACCCACACGGTGGAACTCACCGCGCGCGGGCAGGCGATGCTCGGGTTCGCGCAGACGATCGTCGACACCGAAGAGCGCGCGGAGCGGCACTTCCGCGGCGCCGAGCTGCGCGGCCGGGTGCGCTTCGGCGTCTCCGAGGACTTCGCGCTCGGCGAGCTGCCGGAGATCCTGCACCGGCTGCGCCGCAGTCACCCGCTGGTGGACGTCGAGCTGACCGTCGAGCTGTCGGACGTCCTGGCGCAGCGGCTGCGCGCCGGGCAGCTGGACCTGGTGCTGGGCAAGCGCCGCCCCGGTGCGCACCACGGCCGGCTGCTGTGGCGGGAGCCGCTGGTCTGGATCGGGTCGGCGGCCACCGTGCTGGAGCCGGGCCAGCCGGTGCCGCTGGTGCAGTACCCGATGCCGTCGATCACGCGCCAGCTGGCGGTGGAGGTCCTCGAACGCGCCGGGCTGGAGTGGCGCGCGGCGTGCCAGACGTCGAGCTTGACGGGCCTGCGCGCCGCGGCGGCGGCCGGTCTGGGGGTGACCCTGCACGCGCGCAGCCTGGTGCCGGCGGACCTGACCGAGCTCGACGGGCTCCCGGACCCCGGGGACATCGAGTTCATGCTGCTGGCCCGCGCGTCCATGGAGGGCCCGGCGGCGGCGTTGGCGGAGTTCGTCCTGGAGCGGGTGCGGCGTTAGGACTCTTCACCGGTGAGCAAGCGCCGAAGCCGGCCCAAGGCGCGGTGCTGCGCGACGCGGACCGCCCCCGGCGTGGAGCCCACCGCGGCGGCCGTCTCCTCCGCCGACAACCCGACCACCACCCGCAGCACGACGATCTCCCGCTGCTTCGCGGGCAGGACGTCCAGCAGCCGGGCCAGGCGCTCGTTCAGCTCGAACCGCAGCGCCCGCTGCTCCGGCCCGGCCACTTCGCTCACGCCGTCCGGGACCTCGGGGACCGGGTCGCTGCGGTTGCGGGCCGCGGCGCGGTGGGCGTCCGCCACCTTGTGCTGGGCGATGCCGTAGACGAACGCCAGGAACGGGCGGCCCTGGTCGTGGTAGGACGGCAGCGCCGTCAGCACCGCGAGGCAGACCTCCTGGGCGACGTCGTCCGCCGAAGCGAACGAGCGCTCGTGGCGGCCGACGCGGGCGCGGCAGTAGCGCACCACCAGGGGCCGGATCGTGGCGAGCAGGCGCGCGGTCGCGACGTCGTCGCCCGCGATCGCGGCGGCGACCGGCTCGTCGTGGCGGCGCCAGTGCGGGGGGAACGCTTCGGCGGGCTGCGCCGCGGCGATCTCCCGGACGAGCGCCCGGCTGCGCACCCGCAGCAGGGTGCCCTCCACGTCGAGCCCGGCGCGCAGCGAGTCGTGCAGGGCGGCGTTGGACTCCCGGAGCTGCTCGGTGATCGCCCGATCCCCGTACTCGGTTGCCGGCATTTCCCCTCACCTTTCCCTGTCCCGCTGGTCGCCGGGCCGGGCGGCCCGGACTCGCCTGAGGCGTTCCCGCACGTGGCGGAGGGTGGACCGGACGGTCGCGGGGGCGATCCGGAGCGCGTCCGCGATCTGTGACGGCGTGAACCCGTCGAGCGACCACGCCAGGACCATCCGCTGCTTGCCCGGGAGGGCGGCGAGCAGGTCGATCAGCCCCGCGTGCTGCTCGACCAGCCCCGCGAGCTCCTCGTCGTCCCGCGGGTCGCCGGCCAGGGTCCAGTCCGCCCGCGCGTCGCCCGGGGCCTCGATCAGCCGCCCGGCCACCCGGCGCACCCAGGCCCGCGGGTCTTCGGCGGTCGGCCACGCCTCCAGCGCGTGCAGCATCGCCTCGGCGGCGACGTCGCGCGCGGTCTCGACCTCGAACCCGGCCTTGCAGAGGAACGCCACGAGGGCCGGGAAGTCGGCGCGGAAGAACGTGTCGAACTCGTCGTGACCGCACACCTGACCCCACCACCCCTCGCCCTCACAAGGACAGGTGCAGTGAGTCGCCCGCTACGTGTAACGATCCGATCAAGACTCCTCGGTAGGAGTAATGGACCGCGTTGTCTCGGTGACGGCTGGTGACGAACGCCCCGGCCGCCCCTCCGCGCCCGGCGACGTCCGGGCCCGCGAACGGCGGGTTCCGGACAGCGGGCACCGCGATCGCCCATCGCCGCGTTTCGATCACGCCGAGCCGGAAACCCCTACCGGACAACGCAGAAGCGGACCGGCGGCGGCCGGTCCGGAGTCGCCTGACGGCGTGCGGAGTTCGCCGATCGGGTGACGTGATCGACATCGAGATCCCGGGAAGAAGGGCGTACTCTCATGTGTTGCAGTCTTGGTTGCCCGGAGGGTGAGCCGGGAACCGAAGCCAAAACCTCCTTGACTCAGGCGGATACGCTCGCGCGTCCGCCGAAGTTAAGTCGGTTGACGCGCCCCAACAATGGGAAGCAGTAAGAGAAGGAGGTGAACGAAGGAAATGGAAGCCACGATGACGGGCTGGGCGGAACTCGCGGCCTGCAAGGACGAGGACCCGGAACTGTTCTTCCCGATCTCCGAGGTCGGCCCCGGCGCCCGGCAGACGGCGCAGGCGAAGGCCGTGTGCGCGCGCTGCCCCGTGCGCGCCGAATGCCTCGGCTACGCGCTCGACAACGGCCTTGACCACGGCGTCTTCGGCGGCACCACCGCGGACGAACGCCGCCGGCTGGTGCGCACCGCGCCTGAGCGGCACCGAGTGGCCTGACCGCCGCCCGGTGACCTCTCCCGGCGGCCTCGAGCACCACACGAATCCGGAAGAAATCCGATTCCGGCCGTGTGCGCGCCCGGGTGGGTGATTCCCCGTGAATCACCCACCCGGGCTTTTTACGCGCGATATCTATGCGCCGCTTTGCATCTTTCCGGCCGGTCCGGGGTCGTCGCGCCACGTCTCCGGCAGGCCCCACGCCGCCGCCGTGGCCGACTCGAACGCGGCCATCGCCGTGATCGACCCGGCCTCCACGGTGAACAGGGTGACCCCGAACCACCGGTGATCGTGCTCTCCCGGGCGTTTCAGGTAGGTCGCCACCGCGGGCTGGCGGTTGGCCCGCACCGGCCGCATCCGGAACCGCCCCACGCAGTCCGGCGACGCCGGGTCCAGCGAGAACGAGAGCGCCCGGACGATCGAGGCGCGGTTGCCGAACCACAACGTGTACGGCGGCATGATCGCTTGGGCGTCTTCGTGCAGCAGCCGGGCCACCGCCGACACGTCGCCGGCTTCGTACGCGGCGATGAACCGCTTCAGCAGCGCCGCTTCCTCGGCGGTCGGGTCGCCGACCGTCCACTCTGTACGCCGCGGGGGCAGTCGTTCACGCAGTGTCGCCCGGGCCCGCTGGAGCGCGCTGTTCGCCGACGCCACGCTCGTTTCCAGCGACGCCGCCGTCTCCTTCGCCGACCAGCCCAGCACGTCCCGCAGGATCAGCGCCGCCCGCTGCCGCGGCGGCAGGTACTGGACGGCGGCCAGGTAGGCCAGCTCGATGGTCTCCCGGTCGACGACGGCGTCGTCCGGGCCCGCGCCGTCGAGCAGCCGGTCCGGGTACGGCTCGAGCCACGGCAGGTCGGCGGCCGCGATCGGGCCGTCCGGCTCCCCGGCCGGGCCGAGCTGGTCGGGCAGCACCCGCCGCGGACGGCGGGCGAGGACGTCGAGGCAGGCGTTCGTCGCGATCCGGTAGAGCCAGGTGCGCACGCTCGCCCGGCCCTCGAACCCGTCGCGGGCCTTCCAGGCGCGCAGGAACGTCTCCTGCGTGAGGTCTTCGGCATCGGCCAGGGAGCCGAGCATCCGGTAGCAGTGCACCTGGATTTCCCGGCGGTGCCGTTCGACGAGCGTCTCGAAGTCCTGACCCACCCGAGAACGCTAGCGCACCCCGGCTGCGAGACTGCTGCCATGAGCGGAACGGTATTGGTGCTGGGCGGCCGCAGCGAGATCGGACTGGCCGTGGCGAAACGCCTGGTCAGCGGGGACACCCGGCGGTTCGTGCTGGCCGCGCGGCCGGGTGCGGACCTGACCGCGGAGGTCGCCGCGCTGCGCGAGGCCGGCGCCGAGACGGTGGAAACGGCCGAGTTCGACGCCGACGACCTCGCCGCGCAGGGCCCGTTCCTCGACAAGGTGGCGGCCGCGCACGGGCCGCTCGAGACCGTCGTGCTCGCCTTCGGCATCCTCGGCGACCAGGCGCGCGCCGAACAGGACGCCACGCACGCCGCCGCGATCGTGCACACCGACTACGTCGCCCAGGTCGGCGTGCTGACCCACGCCGCGAACCTGCTGCGCGCGCAGGGGCACGGCCGGCTCGTCGTGTTCTCGTCGGTCGCCGGGGTGCGGGTGCGCCGCGCGAACTACGTCTACGGCTCGGCCAAGGCCGGTCTCGACGGCTTCGCGAGCGGACTCGCCGACGCCCTGCACGGCTCGGGCGTCCACTTGCTCCTCGTGCGCCCCGGTTTCGTGATCGGCCGGATGACCGAAGGCATGACGCCGGCGCCGTTCTCCAGCACGCCGGACCAGGTGGCCGAAGCGACCGTCGCGGCGTTGCGGCGGGGCCGCGGGGTCGTCTGGGTGCCCGGAATGCTCCGTCCGGTCTTCTTCCTGATGCGCCTTCTGCCGCGCGCGATCTGGCGCAAGTTGCCGCGGTGACGCGATAGCGGGGACCATTGTGGCCGGTGCCACAGCGCATGTTCGTGCACACTTCCTCACCGTGCGTCGCAAAACCGGCCGAGAGGCCCGAATCCGCTCGGCCGATCGGGCAGCGTCACAGCTTTCCGACAACTTTCTCAGCTGATTCCCAGCTAACGCGGTGATCCTCGAAGGAGGGGAAGTCGCCAGAGGGAAGCAAGGGGAAAGCCGTGCTGTTGTCGTCGCGGGGGCGCCGCATCGGCGGCCGGGTCGCGCTCGGCGTCGTCTCGACGGTCGTGCTCGGCGCCACCGGCTACCTGTGGACGCAGCTGAGTTCCCTGGACTCCGGCATCGTCACCGCCGACGTCATCCCGCCGGCCGCGCAGCTCGACACCGAGGACACCCCGCCCGGCGAGCCGTTGCCGGTCGCCCAGAACATCCTGCTCGTCGGAATCGACGCCCGCACCGACGCGTACGGCAACCCGTTGCCGCAGAACGTGCTCGACGCGCTCCACGCCGGTGGCGGCGACGACGGCGGCGACACCACCGACACGATGATCGTCGTCCACATCCCGGCGGGCGGCGCCGCGGCCACCGCCATCTCGATCCCGCGTGACTCCTATGTGGACATCGCGGGCGGCTACGGCAAGCACAAGATCAACTCGGCCTACAGCCGCGGCAAGAACGCTTCGATGTCCGGTTTGCGCGCCCAGGGGCTCTCCGGCGCGCAGCTGGAGGTGGCGGCGAACGAAGCGGGCGCGAAGACGGCGATCCAGACGGTCGAGAAGTTCACCGGGCTGACCATCAACCACTACGCGGCGATCAACCTCGCGGGCTTCGACGCGCTGTCGCAGGCCGTCGGCGGCGTCGACGTCTGCCTCAAGGCACCGGTGCACGACAGCTACTCCGGCGCGGACTTCCCGGCCGGGACGCAGACCCTGTCCGGGGCGCAGGCACTCGCCTTCGTCCGGCAGCGTCACGGGCTCCTCAACGGCGACCTCGACCGCATCGCGCGGCAGCAGGCGTTCCTGTCCGGGATGGCGAAGAAGGTGCTCAGCGCCGGCACGTTCACCGAACCGTCGAAGCTGAGCTCGCTGGTCAGCGCGGTGCAGGGCTCGGTGGTGCTGGACCGGGGCTGGGACATCCTGAGCTTCGCGCAGCAGCTGCGGGGGATGACCTCGGGCGCGATCGCGTTCGCCACCATCCCGGTGCAGAGCCTGTCGCTGGCGACGCCCTACGACGGTGACGCGGTCAAGGTCGACCCCGCGCAGGTCCAGCAGTTCGTCCGGACGGCGATCAGCACCGCGGCGGTGCAGGCCTCGGGTGACGACACGACCGGCGGCGTGAAGCCGGTGGCCGCCACCGGGACCAAGGCGCCGGCTCCTCCTTCGTCGGACACGAAGCAGCCGGCGACCAATACGGCCGCCGGCTGCGTGAACTGAGACCTCACACGAAGGCGCTCTGCCCGGTGATCGCCTTGCCGACGATCAGGGTGTTCATCTCGCGCGTGCCCTCGAAGGAGTAGATCGCCTCGGCGTCGGCGAAGAACCGCGCGACGTCGTACTCGAGCACGATCCCGTTGCCGCCGAAGATCTCCCGGCTCCAGGCGACGACCTCGCGCATCCGCGCGGTGACGAACGCCTTCGCCAGCGACGAGTGCTCGTCCTGGAAGATCCCCGCGTCCTGCAGACGGGCCAGCTGCACCAGCATGCCCCAGGAGGCGGTGATGTTGCCGAGGCTCTTCACGAGCAGGTCCTGCACCAGTTGGAAGCGGGCGATCGGCTGGCCGAACTGCTTGCGCTCCTTGGCGTAGTCCAGCGCGAGCTCGTAGGCGCCGACCATCACGCCCAGCGCCTGCCAGGCCACGCCGCCGCGGGTGGCGCGCAGGATCTCGGCGACGTCGCGGAAGGAGTTGATGCCCTGCAGGCGGTTCTCCTCCGGCACCCGCACGTCGGTCAGGGTGATTTCGGCGTTTTCGACGATCCGGAAGGCGGTCTTGCCCTGGATCTTCTCCGCCACGAACCCCGGCGTGCCCTTCTCGACGACGAAACCCTTGACGTTGTTGTCGTCGAGGTCCCGCGCCCACACCACGACGTAGTCGGCGAAGGTCGCGTTGCCGATCCACTTCTTGGCGCCGTTGAGGACCCAGGTGTCACCGTCTCGCTTGGCGGTGGTGCGCATGCCGCCGGCGACGTCCGAACCACCGAGCGGCTCGGTCATCGCGAACGCGCCGATCTTGTCCATCGCGGCCAGTTCGGGCAGCCACCGGTCGCGCTGCTCCTGGCTGCCGCCGGAATGGATCGAGTACATCGCAAGTCCGTTGTGGACACCGAAGAACGTGGCGACCGAAGCGTCCGTGCGGCTCATCTCCATCGCCATCATGCCGGTGAGCAGGTGGCTGACCGCCGGCTTGTGCTCGCCGTAGCCTTCGTAGGGCAGGCCCGCGAGACCGCTCTCGCGGAACATCCCGATGAGCTCCTTCGGGAAGGTGCCGGCCTCCCAGTTCTCGTTCACCAGCGGCTTGACGTCGGTGCGCATGAAGTCGCGGGCCTGGACCAGCAGCTTGAGCTCTTCGTCGCTCAGCAGCGTCTCGTAGTTGTAGAAGTCGGCGGTCAGCTGGTCTTCGAGTCGTGCCATGCTCATGTCAGTTCTCCTCCACTGCGGTCAGGACGGCGAGCTGCTTGCGGTCGCGCGTCTCGGCGAGTTCCGAGTACGTGGAGGAGCCGTAAGCCTTTTCGACCGCTTCGATGAGCCGTTCCTGCTCTTCGGGGCTCTGGCTGGGGTTGCCCAGGCCGGCCCACATCTGCTTCATGGACTTGCCGATGTGCTCGGCCATGTGCCGGTAGCCACCGGGGCCACCGCCGAGGTGCGAGCCGAGGAACGGCCCGACCGTGGCCCAGCGGATGCCGAGCGAATTCGTCATCACCTTGTCGAGGTCCTCGGGCGTGACGACGCCCTGCTCGACGAGGTAGATCGCCTCGCGGCTGAGCGCGTTCTGCAGCCGGTTGCCGACGAACCCGGGGATCTCCTTGCGCTCCACGACCGGGGTGCGGCCGAGGAAGGTGTAGAAGTCGACGGCCTGCTGCACGGCCTCGGCGCTGGTGCGCTCGCCGGGGACGACCTCGACCAGGGGGATCAGGTGCGGCGGGTTGAACGGGTGTCCGATGAGGACCCGGCTGCCGTCGATTCCGCCGGTGAACGCCGTCGAGGGGATGGCGCTCGACGAGCTGAGCAGCAGCGCGTGCTTCGGCGCCTCTTCGACGAGCTGCCTGAAGAGGTCCTTCTTGAACTCGACGTTCTCCGGGCCGTTCTCCTGCACGACATCCGCGTCCCGCACGGCTTCGGTGACGTCGGCGGCGATCCGCACGCGGCTCGCCAGCTCGTCGGCGGTCGTGCCGAGGTGCGGGGCGAACCGGGCCAGCGCGGTTTCGACGGCCTCGGCGAGGTCGGGACGGGGGTCGGTGACCCGGACGGTCAGGCCGTGGTGGGCGAACAGCGCCGTCCAGGACAGGCCGATGGTGCCGGCGCCGATGACTGCGGCGTTCTTCATGCCTGGGCTCCCTTCAAGTAGTCGAAAACCGGCTTGACCGGGGCGAGCGTCAGGTCGGTGAGAACGTGGCTCGCGGAGACGACCTCCAGCACCGGCAGGTCGGCCAGCGGGGCCAGGACGTGCTGGAACAGCTGGAGCCGGGCGGGAGCGGTGTAGGCCTCCTTGACCACGACGTCGGTGATCTCGGTGCGGACCAGCTCCTGGACGCGCGGGGCGCCGTCGTAGCCGGGGATGGTCTTGAGCATGAACGTCGGGACGGTGATCTGGCGTTCGGCCTCGCGGGCGTCCAGTTCGTGGTGCTTGTAGCCCATGGTCGCGGTGGCCACCCGCAGCGTCCCGTAGTCCAAGGTGCCGACGAGGACGCCGTTGTCGACATAGAGGTTCGGCGACCCGGCAGTCTTCGGGTACGCGCTGACCTCGCGGCCGGACGCGGTGGCCGGGAAGTTGTCGAGGTACATCGCGTGCTGGTACTCGCCGCGCTCGCCGTCGAAGCTGACCTCGATCGCCTGGCCGGACTCGGTGTACGGGCCGTAGCCGGAGACGTCGCCCATCTTCATGACCTCGAAGCGCACCAGCGGTTCCTCGACCCGCAGTGGCTCCGGGACGACCGCGCGCAGGACGTCGGCGTCGGTGCGGTAGACGATGTTGAGGTACTCGCGGTTCGTGAACCGCGGGACGACGGGCGCGAACGCCGGGGCGGTCAGCGGGGTCGTCACGTGCCGGCGGACTTCTTCGATCTTCATTCGCCTGTCCACTTCGGAGCGCGGCGTTCGGCGAAGGCGGTCATGCCCTCGCGGACGTCCTTGGACTGCATCAGGTTCTTGATCTCTGCGCGTTCCGCGGCTTTGGGGTCCGTGGCGCGCACGATCTTCTTGACGGCTGCGAGCGCGAGAGGCGCGTTCTCCGCCAGCTTCTCGGCCAGGCCGACGGCGACGGCGGCGGCGTCACCGGGCGCGGTCACGCGGTTGACCAGCCCGAGTTCGCCGGCGCGGCGGCCGGTGACGGGCTCACCGGTGAGCAGGAACTCCATCGCCAGGTGGTGCGGGATCCGCTGGGGCAGCCGGACCACGCCGCCGCCCGCGGCGATCAGGCCGCGCTTGACCTCGGGCAGGCCGAACTCGGCGTCTTCGGCGGCGACGATGAGGTCGCAGCCCAGGGCGAGTTCGAACCCACCGCCCATGGCGAACCCTTCGACGGCGGCGATCAGCGGCTTGGTGAGCTCGGCTTCGGTCAGGCCGCCGAACCCGCGGCCGGGGATCTCCGGGGACTCGCCCTTGAGCGCGGCCTTGAGGTCCATGCCCGCGCTGAAGGTGCCGTCGGCGCCGGTGAGGACGCCGGCCCGGAGCGTGGGGTCGCTCTCGAGGTCGTCGAGGGCGGCGGCCAGCCGAGTCGCGACGGCGGCGTTGACCGCGTTGCGGGCCTGGGGCCGGTCGATCGTGATCAGCAGGGTGCTGCCGATCCGTTCGGTGCGTACTTCACTCATGACTCTTGCTTCTTTCAGAGTTCCGCGAGGACTTCGGCGGTGTCCTGGCCGGCCAGCGGGGCCAGGCGGCGGATCGAGCCGGGCGTCGCGGAGAACTTCACCGGGATGCCGACCGTGCGGATGGTGCCCTCGCTCGGGTGCTCGACGGTGTCCAGCAGGTGGCCGTCGCGGACGTACGGGTCCTCGTGGGCCCGGTCCAGCTCCAGCACCGGCGCCATCGGGATGCTGTGCTTCGCGCAGACTTCGGCCCACTCCTCGGTGGTCAGCGCCGGGGCGCACGCGGCGATCTGCTCGGTCAGCCACTCGTTGTCGGCGCGGTTGATGGCGTCGCCGTTCACGCGCGGGTCCTCGGCGAGGTCGGGGCGCTCGGCCGCGGCGAAGAAGTCGCGGAAGTTCTTCGGGTTGTAGGGGATGACGCAGGCGAGGCCGTCCTTGGTGCGGACCGCGGCGTGGCCCTTCGTCATCGACAGCGCGAAGCCGGTGGGGCTTTCGGCCGGTTCGAAGGTGTGCCCGGCGAGGTGCTCGACCAGGTTGAACGCGATGAGCGTGTCGGTCATCGGGATCTCGATCTGCTGGCCCTGGCCGGTCTTGTCGCGGTGGACCAGCGCGGCGAGCACGCTGTAGGCGATGGTCAGCGACGACACCTTGTCGCCGATGATCGTCGGCAGGTAGACCGGCTCGCCCAGGGCCCGGTTGGCCACGTCGACCAGGCCGGAGGAGGCCTGCACGGTCTCGTCGTAGGCGGCGTTGCCGGCTTGGGGGGAGTCGCTGCGGAAGCCCTGCGCGTGGGCGTAGACCAGGCGGGGGTTGCGCTCGGCGACGTCGGCGTAGTTCAGGCCGAGGCGGCTCAGCGCGCCGGGGCGCATGTTGGTGATCAGCACGTCGGCGGTGTCGATCAGCTCGAGGGCCTGCGCGCGCTCGGTCTCGTCCTTGAGGTTGAGGGCCACGCTGCGCTTGTTGCGGTTGACGTTGAGGTTCAGCGCGGTCATGCCGGGCGTGGTGCGGTACTCGCCCACCCGCACGGTGTCCGCGGGGGACTCGATCTTGATCACGTCGGCGCCCAGGTCGCCGAGGATCTGGGCCGCGTACGGGCCCATCACCACGGTCGAGAGGTCGATCACGCGCACGCCGTCCAGCGGTCCGGTCGTCATGTGTTTCCGTCCTTTCGCGCCTTGCTGCTTCGCTCTACTTACGAACGTAGGCGCGTCCGGCGGGAAAGGGAATGATCATGATGCGAACAATGGTATGACTCTGGTGGTCATACCATTGTTTCAGCTGCTGAGCGGTTCGGCGAAGATCTCTTTTGCGGCGTCGACGAGGTCCCGCAGGTCGCCGTCGGTGCGGTCGCGCCGCCAGAGCAGGCCGGTGTCCAGTTGGGGGCGGAAATCCGTGAAGGGCAGCACGGTGACGTTGTCGAGCCGGTAGCCGTGCATCGGGGACTTGGCGTCGAGCATGGAAATGGAAAAGGCTTCGCCGCTGGAGATGATTTCCGACGTCCCGCCGTAACCGGTGTTGGTCAGCCGGATGCGTTTCTTGACGCCGAGTTCGTTCAATTGATGATCGAGCTGGTCGAAATAGGCGGGGACGATTTCGCCCGGTGAGGCGACGTACGGGAATTCGGTGAGCTCGGCCAGGCTGACGGACTCCCGGCCGGCGAACAGGTCGGCCGGGACGACGGCGCCGAGCCGTTCGGTCATCACGGGCAGCTGTTCCAGCGCGGGATCGGTGACCGGCAGGCGGGCGAGGGTGAGGGCCAGCTTGCCGTCGTGCACGCCCTGGACGAGGTCGGCGGTCGTACCGGGCCACCGCTTGAGCTCGTATTTCTCCCGTACGCGCTCGGCGAGCGCGTTGACGCGTTCCCGCAGATCGGGGTGCACGCCGGCGGGCATGCCGAGGAAGAGCGTGCTGCGCTGCGGCTTGGTGGCTTCGGCGAGTTTCCACGGAATGGCGCTGACCTGCTCGAGGACGTCCCGCGCGAGCGGAAGAAGGGCGGCCCCGGCGTCGGTGAGGGTGACGTGGTGCGTGCTGCGGTCGAACAGCTGCTGCCCGAGTTCGTGCTCGAGATCCTTGATCCGCTGGCTGAGCGGCGACGCGGCCATGTGCAGCTTCCGCGCGGCCGCGGAGAAGTTCAGTTCCTCGGCGACCGCGACGAAGTAGCGCAGGTGCAGCATCTCCATGCCCCGACCCTACGGCCCACCCGTGTCGACCCTCCAATCACGCATGATGACCCTCCAATCACGCGAGTTCCGCCCTCAATCACGCGAGTCCCCGTACCGGACCGGCGAACTCGCGTACCCAGGCGGACGACTCGCGTACCTGGATGGACGACTCGTGTGATCCGGCGCGCATCTCGCGTGATTGGGGAGCCATCTCGCGTGATTGGAGGGTCAACACGGTCAGGAGGCGAGGGGGAGGGTGAGGGTGAAGGCGGCGCCGCCCTCGGGGGCGGGGCCGGCGGTCATGGTTCCGCCCATGCGGGTGACCAGGGCGTGGACCAGGGCCAGGCCGATGCCGGAGCCGACCGGGCGGCGGTCGCGGTAGCGGGCGTTCAGGACGCCTCGCTCGAACGCCACCGGGTAGTCCTCCGGGGCCAGGCCCGGGCCGCCGTCGCGGACCGACAGCGACGCCGAGACCCCGTCGCAGGCGAGCCAGAACACCATCGGGGCGCCGGCGGGGGTGACGCGCAGGGCGTTCTCGGCCAGCCCGTCGACGACCTGGCGGAGCCGGCGGGCGTCCGCGAGCACCGGCACCGGCGACGGCGGCACCGAGACGGACAGCCGGACGTCCTGGGCCAGGCACCGCAGCTGCCACACCTCCGCGCAATCACGAACCAACGACGCCAGGTCCAGCGAAGCCATGTCCAGCCGGAACTCGTCCGCGCCCAGCCGGGCCAGCTCCAGCAGGTCCTCGACCAGCCGCGAAAGCCGCGCGGCCTCCCGCTGGATCGTCTCGCCCGCGCGCACCGCGTCGGGGCCCGACGCGACGCCGTCCGCGATCGCCTCGGCGAAGCCCGTCACCGCCGTCAGCGGCGTCCGCAGCTCGTGCGACACCGACAGCAGGAACTCCCGCTGCCGCGCCTCGCTCACCGCCAGCGCGTCGGCCAGCGAATTGAGCGACCCGGCCACCTCCGCCACCTCGCGCGGCCCCTGCACCGGCACACGCACGTCCCGCCGGCCCGCCCGCAGCGAGCCCGCCGCCAGCGCGGCCCGGCGCAGCGGGCGGCCCAGCAGCCATCCGGAGACGAACCCCGCCACGGCCGCCACCGCCAGGCCGATGCCCAGCGCCAGCAGGATGTTGCGCACCAGCGCCCGTTGCGTCGCCTGGGCGTTGCGCGTGGGCAGGACCAGCGCGAACGCCGCCCCGCGCGACCCGACCACCCGCGTCTCGACCAGGTACTGCGACCCGGCCACGGTGACGCGCTGCGACTTGTCCGCACCCAGACCGGCTTTGACGGCGGCCTGGACGGCGACGGCGTCCCCGAGCGCCTGCCCGCCCGCCCGGCGGACCACCACCGAAATGCCCTGCCCGCGCACGACGTCGGCCACCTTGCCGACCCCCAGCCGATTGCCGATGCCCGTTTCGTCCAGTTGCGACGCGACGACGTCGGCCTGCGCGGCCAGCGTCGACTGCAGCACGTTGTCCGCCGTGGTCCGGATCAGCCGGGACGCGACCAGCCCCGCCACGATCACCGCGACCCCGGCGACGGCCAGGCACACCAGCGTGATCCGCCCGGCCAGGGACCCCCGGAACTTCATGCCGGATCCGCCGCGTACCCGATGCCCCGGACCGTCCGGATCGGACTCGACGCACCGAGTTTCGCCCGCAGCTGCGCCACGTGGACGTCCACCGTGCGCGTCCCCGCCGCCGCGGCGTACCCCCAGACGGCGCTCAGCAGCTGGTCGCGCGAAAGCACCTGCCCCGGGTGCCGGAGCAGGTGCGTCAGCAGGTCGAACTCCGTGGACGTCAGGAACACCTCGGCGTCGCCCGCCCAGGCGCGGCGGCTGGTGAGGTCCACCCGCGCCCCGCCGACGGTCAGCACCGAGGCGACCGGCGTCGCCCCGGAGGCCCGCCGCAGCACCGTCCGGACCCGGGCGGCCAGCTCGCGTGGGCTGAACGGCTTGGTGAGGTAGTCGTCCGCGCCGATCTCCAGGCCCAGCAGCCGGTCGAGCTCGTCGTCGCGGGCGGTGACGAACAGCACCGGCGTCCAGTCCCCGGCCGCGCGCAACGCCTTGCAGATCTCGATACCGTCCATTCCGGACAGTCCGATGTCGAGCACGATCGCCACCGGCTTGAGCCGCCGCACGGCGTCCAGCGCGCGGCCGCCGTCGGCCTCGACGTGCACGCCGAAGCCGTCGCGCTTGAGGTAGAGCGCCGCCAGCTCGGCGATCGCGGCCTCGTCCTCGACCACGAGGACGAGGCCGCGTCCCGGTGACCCCATGCCTGCTCCCGTCTCCGCCGTGTTCAGAGGGGAGACGCTAGCCGGTCAGGGCGAGCCATCGCTGTTCATGTCGGATTCGATGCCGTTCAGCGTCGACTCGATCCCGCTCAGCTCCGACGACGCCGGCGCGCTCCCGGAGTCCGGGGAGCCCATCAGGTTGTCGCGGCACGCCGAGCAGCCGAGCGCGATGAGCGCGGCGGCCCCGACCGCCGCCGCGACCCTCGCGCCCCTCACTTGGCCGGCTTGCAGTGCGCGGACGCGAACGCGTCGAGCTTCTGCTTGGCCGCGTCCAGCTCGCCGACGCGGCCCTGCCGCTTGGTGGCGCGCTGGTCCAGCTGGTCGGCGCGGGCGGTGTGCCCGGCGGCCCGCTGGTCGGCCGCGCGCGCCTTGAGGTTGGCGACCGAGCCCTTGACCTCGGCGCCGCCGTTGATCCGCTTCTTCAGGTTGTCGGCCCGCTTCTGCAGCTTCGGCACCCAGTCCGAACAGACCTGCTGCGACTCCTCGGGGCTGAGCGTGATCGGTGCCACCGGCGTCGGTGTCTCGGCCGAAGCCAGCGGCGCCGCCACCAGCAGGCAGACCGCGCTCGCCCCGCCCGCCAGCGCCAGCCGCGTCCAGGTGGTTCCTCGCATCGTTTCTCCTCGTGATCGGGGGTACGAGGAAAACTCTGGCCGGGGCGTGTACGAAGGGCGTCCGCCTAGTGTTCGGGCTTTGTAAGGCCGACGGTGACCGACGTCCGCGCGAGGTCGAACGTCAGCGTGTCGCCGAAGTCCGGCAGCGCCGGGTCGAAGAGCAGCCCGTCGGTGCCGCCGAGGAGCAGCCCGAGCCGGTGCCCCGCCGGCACGACGTGGTCGAGCGCGGTGAGGCCGAACGTCATCGTGTAGGGCCGCCCGGGGACCAGCGGTTCGCCGTGCCGCAGCGACGCGTGGTGCCCGAGGTCGGCCCAGCCGGCGGCGACGATCCGGTGGTCGACGCGCACGACGTCGGCGACGGTGTCGAGGAAGCACGCGCTGTCGGCGCCGGTGCTCGAGCCCCAGCACGACCGCGTGGCCAGGTTCTTCACCCCGCTGCCGTACTCGGCGGTGTCGCGCAGGTCGGCCGGCCCGTAGTCGACGAGCGCGACCCCGAGCCGGGCGGCGGTCTTGTCCGACGACGCCGTGATCGTCACCGACGGCGACCCGGCGATCCGCACCGGCGCGGGCAGGGCCGGGCCGGTGAACTTCGCGGCCGACACCCCGGCCGCCCACTGCTCGCGCGTGACGGCGGGGTCGTCGACGACGCTCGCCGTCCCGGACCCGGTCGGCCCCAGCGTCCCGTCTGCCGACGGGCGCAACGTCGCCGGCAGCGTGGCGGGCGGCCAGCTCCGGACGTCGGTCCACCGGTCCGGGGCGGTTTCGAGGTGCACGGCGGGCTCGCGCTCGACGCCGTTGCGCAGCCCGAGCAGCCAGCGGTCGAACCAGCGGTGCAGCGTCTCGACCCACCGCGCCCGCTGCAGGTCGAAGGGGTCGGTGTGCCCGGCCTGGCTCAGCCACGCCTTGCGCGGGACGCCGGCCCGGCCCAGCGCTTCCCAGTAGCGGGCGAACTGGTTCGGCGCCACGACCCAGTCGCCGAAGCCCTGGGCGATGAGCACGCTCGCCTGCCCGGCGCGGGGGACGTAGTGCACGCTCTGCCAGTAGGCGTTGTAGTCGCCGTTCGTGCCCGCGCGCGCCTTGAGGTCCGCCTCGAACGGCTTGCACAGCTCGGCGGCGCGCTCGTTGTAGGTGAAGGACGAGCCCGTGTTCTCCGGCGTGGCCAGGGGAGCGCCGTTCGCGATGACCTGGGCGTAGTTGTCCGCGACGCCTTCGATCGGCACGATCGTCTTCAGCCCGGCGACGCCCGAGGCGGCCATCCCGATCGCAGTCGCGCCGTCCTGGGACTTGCCGATCGCGCCGACGTTCCCGGTCGACCAATCCGCCTGCACCGGGCGGCCGCCCTCCGGGGCGTCGAACGCCTTCGCCCGGCCGCCCAGCCAGTTCACGACCGCGTTGCCGGAGCCGACGTCGTCGAAGCAGCCGGACGACCGGTTCGTCCCGCCGACGTCGGCGAGCACGACGGCGTACCCGCGCGGCACGAAGTAGTTGTCCAGGAACAGCGGGAACTGCTGCGGCCTGCCGTCCGGAGCGTACGTCTTCTTCTGCATTTCGTTGCCGCGGCCGCAGCACGCGTAGTACGGGCTGACGTCGAGGATCACCGGGACGCGCCCGCGCGTGTCCGGCCGGATGACGTCGGCGGCGATGCGGTCGGGCTTGCCGTCGTGGTCATGGTCGGTGCCGGTCTCCACCCACGCCGTCTCGCGGATCGCGTCGGCGTAGGAATAGGCCGGGCGGCTTTCCGCGGCGGCGGCCGGGGCCGCGAGCCCCGTTGTCGTGAGCGAAGCGGCCAAGAACCCCAGGATCAGTCGCATCAAGCCAGGGGATCACGGTTTTTCGTATCGGGCCAGGAACTTTTCCATCGCGGCGTCGACGGCTTCGCGGTCGCCGGTCGTGACGAGGTCGAGCAGCAGCCCGCGGGCCACGGCGAGCCCGAGCCGGGCGTGGGCGGGCCGGTCGGCCTCCGGGACGCCGAGCCGGGCGAGCCGGGCTTCGATGGGGCCGAGCCAGTCGTCGATCACGCCGTCGAGGAACTCCGCCGTGCCCGGGGTGCCGCCGAGGGCCTGGCCGTAGAGCTGGAAGAACAGCTTTTCGTTGGCGCGCAGGTCGTCATCGGTGAGCCGGCGCCAGAACTCCGACGGGTCGAGGCCGGCGAGGGCGGCGCGCTGGCGGGCCTCCACCTCCCGCGCCACCGCCGTGAGCAAGCCTTCCTTCGAGCCGAAGTGGTAGATGAGCATGCGGTGGCTGGTGCCGAGGTCCGCGGCCAGCGCCCGGAGGCTCCGGTCGGCGCCGCCGTGGTGGGCGATGTGGTCGATCGCCGCGGCGAGGAGCTTCGCCCGCGGGCTTGCGTCGATCATGTACCAGATGGTACACGTACCAAATGGTACAACGCATTTCGGTGCGTGCCCGGTCCTCCGCGCCGGCCGACACCGTGTACGCCTTGCTGAGGGACGGCGCGAGCTGGCCGAAGTGGTCGCCGCTGGGGTCGTTCGAGCTGGTCCGCGAAGGCGAGGGCGAGCCGGAGGGGCTCGGCGCGGTCCGGTTGTTCAAGACCAACGGCGTCAGCTCGTACGAGAAGATCGTCGCGCTGGAGCCCGGCCGCCGGTTCGGTTACGCGCTGGAGCGCGGCTTGCCGCTGCAGGACTACGTCGCCTACGTCGACCTCGTCCCGCGTGACGGCGGGACGGACATCCACTGGCACTCGACGTTCACGCCGAAGGTCCCCGGCACCGGCTGGTTCTACCGGTGGTTCCTCGGCTCCTTCATCAAGCGGGTGGCCGCGGGCTTGGCGCGCGCCACGGCCTGATCGGCGTGTTACTCTCCCTGGGAGAGTGAGGAGACGCGCCGTGGGTCCCGATCCGTACGACCGCAACTGCCCGACCCGCCAGCTGCTCGACCGCATCGGCGACCAGTGGACGGTCCTCATCGTCGGCGCCCTCTCCGGCGGCCCCCTCCGCTTCACCGAACTCGGCCGCCGCGTGGACGGGATCTCCCAGAAGGTGCTGACGCAGACGCTGCGCAGCCTGGTCCGCGACGGCATCCTCACCCGCACGGCGTACCCGACGATCCCGCCCAAGGTCGAGTACGAGCTGACGGCGTTGGGGCGGAACCTGTCGGAGCCGCTGGACATGCTGGACCGCTGGGCCCGGCAGCACATGGCCTCGGTCCAGGAAGCCCGGGACGCCTACGACGCGGAGCACACGCCCGCGTCCGCGTAGAGACTGATCCGTCCGGGTGACCGGTCGGCCCGTCTTCTCGGCCATCGAGGCGCGGATGGAACACTTTGCGGTTCGTCGAAGCCGTGAGCGGGGGGTGCCGGTGCCAAGGTGGGGCTGGGTGGCGTTCGCGCTGCTCGCCGGGACGGCCGTGCTCGCGGTTCCGGCCGCGCTGAAAGCGGCGGGAGCCGGGAACTCCTGGTGGGCCGGCGCCGCCGCGGGGGCCGCGGTGCTCGTGACGCCGTTCGTCAAGGTGGCCGCCGACCGGATACGCAGCCGGATTTCCCGCCGGGACGACGGCGACCTGTCGGTGGTGCACGGCTGCCTGGTGACCGCCCGCGGGAAGTTCCCGAAAGTGCGGCAGGTCGCCGATCCGCGGCGGCTGGGCGTGCACCCCGCCGCCCAGCTCGATCCCACCGGGCCCGGAGACGCCGCGGAGACGATGCCGGCGTACGTCCCGCGCGACGTCGACGAGCGGGTGCGGGCGCGGATCGCGCGCGGGGGATTCGTGCTGCTCGTCGGTGACTCGACCGCCGGGAAGTCGCGCACCGCGTTCGAGGCGATCCTGGCGACCGTCCCGGATCACGTGCTGGTGGCCCCGCAGGACCGCGGCGCGGTGAAACCCGCGCTGGAGCGCGCCATGCGGGCCGGGAACTGCGTGGTCTGGCTGGACGACGTGGAGCACTACCTGGGACCCGCGGGCCTCACCCGCGAGGTGCTGGGCCGGCTGCTGGCCGGATCGCGGCACACCGTGGTCGTGGGCACGATCCGGGCGCTCGAGCGCGCCCGGTTCGCCGATTCCGGCGGCTTGGACGAAGCGACCCGGGAGATGTACCGCGCGGCGCGCGAGACGCTGGCCCTCGTCGATGACGAGGTCCGCGTCGAGCGGCTGCTGAGCAGCGCGGAAGCCGGGCGCGCCGCCGGCTTGGCGTGGGACCCGCGGATCGCCGACGCGATGGACCACGTCGGGGAGTACGGGCTGGCCGAATACCTCGCCGCCGGCCCCGAACTGCTGCGGGCGTGGCACGACGGGTGGGACGTCGGGGCCCACCCGCGGGGCGCGGCGTTCGTGACCGCCGCGGTGGACGTGCGCCGGGCCGGCCTCGAGCCGCCGCTTTCCGGCCGGTTGCTGGAAGAACTGGCCGACGACTGCCTGCGCCGGCGCGGCGGTGACCGGCTGCGTCCCGAATCGACGGCGGCGGCCTGGGAATGGGCGTTGCGGGCCCGGCGGGCGACGACGTCACTGATGACGGGGTCCGCCAGGACCGGCTACGACGTGTTCGACTACCTGGTCGACGAGGCCCAGCACGTCGGCGGTCCGGAAGGGTACGTGCCGGAGCCGACCCTGCGCGCGGTGCTCGACATCTCCGACGGCTCCGAGGCGATGGCCATCGGGGCCACCTGCACCAGGCAGGGGCACTACGCGCTGGCGCTCGAGGCGTTTTCCCGCGCCACGCGGCGGCTGACGAGTGAACTCGGGCCCGAGCACCCCGATGCCCTGACGAGCCGGGCCAGTCTGGCCAGTGCGTTCCACGCGATGGGGCGCTTCGCGGAGGCGGAGCGGGAGACCCGCGAGGTCCTGGAAGTCCGCACGCGGGCGCTGGGGCCGGAACACCTCGACACGCTGGCCTGCCGCAACAACCTCGCCACCGCGCTCAGTGACCTGGGCAGGCTGGCTGAGGCCGAACACGAGCAGCGGGCGACGCTGGAGGTGCTGGTGCGTCTGGTCGGCACCGAGAGCTGGTACACGTTGACCGTCCGCGGCAATCTCGCCGTCATCAGCGAACGACAGGGGCGCTGGGCGGAGGCCGAGCGCGAACACCGCGCCACGCTCGACGGCATGATCCTCCTGTTCGGCGCGGAAAGCCCCGAGACCCTCAATTACCGTCACGATCTCGCGCGCGTGTTCTGCAGCTTGGGCCGCTGGGAAGAAGCAGAGCGGGAGCACCGCGCCGTCCTCGAAGCCCGCGTCCGCACTTTGGGCGCGGAGCACCCTGAGACGTTGACCAGCCGCAGCAACTTCGCGCTGGCGCTGTGCCGGCTGGGGCGGCTGGCGGAGGCCGAGCACGAAGACCGCGTCACGCTCGAAGCGCGTCGCAAGGTTCTCGGCCCGGAACATCCGAATACGTTGACCAGCCGCAACAACCTCGCGGCCGTGCTGAGCGGCCTCGGCCGGTACGAAGAAGCCGAACGCGACCACCTCGCCGTCCTCGAGGACCGCGTCCGGATCCTCGGGGCGGAGCACCCCGACACCCTGTATAGCCGCAGCAACCGCGCGTTCGACCTGTACCACCTGGGGCGGCTGGAGGAAGCCGAGCAGGAGGGCCGGGCCACACTGGAAGCGCGGACCCGGGTGCTCGGGGCGGAACACCCCGACACGCTGACGAGCCGGAACAACCTGGCGATCGTCCTGGGTGAGCTGCTCCGGTTCACGGAGGCCGAGCGCGAACAGCGCACGGTGGTCGAGGCGCGAACCCGGATCCTTGGTGCCGAGCACCCGTACACCCGGGGCAGCCGCCGCCACCACGCAACGGTCCTCCAGGGGCTCGGGCGGTGGGAGGAGGCCGTGGCCGGGCACCGGGCCGTGCTCGAAGTGACCGGCCGCGTCCTGGGGCCGGACCACCCGGACACCCTGTTCGAGCGGGACCTGCTCGCCACCGCCCTCCGCGACTCCCACCGGACGGAAGAGGCCGAGCGCGAATACCGGATCCAGGTCGAAAGCCGGACCCGCACCCTCGGCCCGGACCACGCCGACACCCTGACCAGCCGGGCCAACCGGGCGATCGCGCTCGGCGAGCTGGGCCGGCTCGCGGAGGCCGAGCGGGAACACCGCGCGGTCCTCGATCTCCGCGAGCGCACCCTCGGCCCGGACGACCGCGGCACCTTGACCAGCCGCTACCACCTCGCCAAGGTGATCGGCAAGCTCGGCCGGCTCGGCGAGGCCGAGCGGGAACACCGGGCCGAGCTCGAGACGTGTTCGCGGGTCATGGGGCCGGATCATCGCGACACCCTGCACAGCCGGGACGCGCTCATCGCCACTTTGCTCGACCTGGGCCGGCTCGCGGAGGCCGAACACGAGTTCCGCGCCGCGCTGGAGACCCGCGTGCGGGTGCTCGGCCCCACCGGCCGCGACACCGTGGTCTGCCGGCTCAACCGGGCCGGGGTGCTGCTCAAGCTGGACCGGCGGGACGAAGCCGAGCGGGAATACCGGCTGGTGAGGGCGATCTGCCGGCGGATCTTCGGCCCGGACTTCGCCACCGTGCTGGCCGGTCCGGACGCTCAGTCGATCTTCCTGGACCGCCTGGCCGAGGCCGAAGCCGGCTGAAGCGCGGCACCGTCCAGTGGACAGCTCCTGGACAATCCGCCTCGGGACGGGTTCCGCGGCGCCGTCCGCAGGGACACTGTCGCCGTGCTCAACGAGACCGTGCCCGCGCCGGGCTGGGGAGTCGTTGCCCTCACCGCGTTGTTCGCCTTCGCGGTGTCGCTGACCTCGGTCGTCACGCCGCCCTCCGGCCGGCGGAGCTTCCTGCGCAACGCCAACGTCCTGGCCACGCTGTTCCACGAAGGCGGCCACGCCCTGGTCAGCCTGCTGACCGGCGGTGACGTCACTCGGGTCGCCATCACGAGTCCGGGAGGTGGCTTCACCAACTGGAGGCAAGCGCCGGGCCTGGGCGTCGTCCTGGCCACCGCCGCCGGGTACGCGATGCCACCCCTGGCGGGGCTGGGGGCGGCGGTCCTCCTGCACCAGGGCCGCGTGACGGCCGTGCTCGTCCTGACCCTCGTCGCGCTGGTGTTCATCGTCCTGTTCACCCGGGACCTGCGCACCTTGGCCGTGGTCGTCGCGGTGGGAGCGGTGGTGTACTCGGCCCTGCGCTATGCGCCTGGATGGCTGCGCACTGCCACCGCCTACACCGAAGCCTGGCTGCTGCTGATCAGTGAGCTCGGCGGCGTGCAGGTCCTCGTCTCGAACCGCCGCGAACATGGGTTCCGCGGCCACACCGACGATGCCGCCAAGCTGGCCAAGCAGACCAAGATGCCGTCGCCGCTGTGGATCGGCGGGTGGTTCCTGCTCAACGGCTGGGCGATCTGGCACGCCGCACCCTTGCTCTTCCCCTAACGGGCCACCAGACCCGCCTCGTGCGCGAGCAAGCCCGCCTGGGTCCGGTTCGCGCAGTCCAGCTTCACCAGCATCCGGGAGACGTAGCTCTTCACCGTCGCCTCGGCCAGGTGCAGCCGGGCGGCTATGTCCGCATTGGACAGTCCGGAACCCAGGCAGGCCAGCACGTCCCGCTCCCGCTCGGTGAGTCCCGCCGTCCGGCGTCGCGCGTCTTCGCCGCGTTCGCGGCTGTCCGACGACAGCGCCACCAGGCGGCGCGCGGCCGACGGCGAGAGCACCGTGTGGCCGTCCGCCGCCACGCGGACCAGGCCGATCAGGTCCTCCGGGGGTGTCGACTTCACCAGGAAGCCCGCCGCGCCCGCGCGCAGGGCGCGGATCACGTACGTGTCCGCGTCGAACGTCGTCAGGGCCACCACCGCCGGCGGGTCCGGCATGGCCGTGATGCGGGCGATCGCGGTCAGGCCGTCCACGCCCGGCATCCGCAGGTCCATCAGCACCACGCGCGGCCGGTGCCGGACCACGGCTTCGACGGCTTCGGCGCCGTCGGCGGCCTGGGCGACCACCTCGATGTCGTCGGCCGAACCCAGGATCGTGCGCAGGTGCGCGCAGACCATCGGCTCGTCATCGACCACGAGCACCGGGATCACAGTGCGTGCCTTCCGCCGTCGGGACGTAGGCGGGCAGTATCGCACCGACCCGGAACCCGCCGCCGGGCCGCGGGCCCGCGTCGAACCGCCCGCCGACCAGTTCGACGCGCTGCCGCAGGCCGGCCAGCCCCGCGCCGGAACCGCTGCCCGCCAGCGCCGGGTCGGGCGGCTGCCGCGCCGCCGTGCTGTCGACCGAGACGTCCAGGCCACCCGGGTGGTAGCGCAGGGACACCGCCGCCGACGCGCCCGGCGCGTGCTTGCGCACGTTCGTCAGCGCCTCCTGCACGAGCCGGTAGGCGGTGCGCGCGACGGTCGGCGACACCTGCGCCGGGTCGCCGTCCACCACCAGGTCCGTCGTCACCCCGACCGACCGGGACTCCTCGACCAGCCGCGCCGGGTCGCCGGGCTGCTCCGGGCTGAGCGTCCGCGGCCCGGCCTCGGCGCCGTTGCGCAGGACGCCGACCAGGTCGCGCAGTTCGTCCAGGGCCAGCGCCCCTTCGCGGCGGATGTCCTCGGCCGCCGCCCGCGCGGCCGGGTCGGCCGACGTCACGCCGAGCGCGCCGGCGTGCAGCACCATCAGGCTGAGCCGGTGGGTGACGACGTCGTGCATCTCGCCCGCGAGCCGCCGCCGTTCCGCGGCCCGGGCCTGCTCGGCGAGCAGGTGCTGTTCGCGCTCGGCGCGTTCCGCGCGGTCGCGCAGGGATTGGAGCAGCTGCTTGCGGGCTTCGAAGTACAGCGAGGCGAGCGCCGGCAGCGCGGTGCTGAGCAGGCCGAACGGCGTGGTCGCCCAGCTCGGCGTCCACGGCCGCGCGGCGATCACGGCCAGGATGCCGGCCACCCACAGCACGGTCCGCTTGTCCAGCACCCGGGCCGCCTGCGACAGGATCACCGAGGTGATCGTCGGGACGGTCGTCAGGGCGAGCGGGTGCGGCGGCACGAGCAGGCCGGGCGCGAAGGTGTCGGCCGCGAGCATCGCGACCGCCGCCGCGATGACGAACGCGCACACCGGGCCGGGGAACCGGAACAGCAGGATCAGGGTGAGGTCGCAGGCGATCTGCAGGACCAGCCCGGCGGCCGGGCCCCACGCGCCGGTCGTCCGGTCGCCGAGGACGTAGAGGAGCGTGTTCATCCCGGCGAAGGCGAGGGCCGCGAAGATCAGCCAGTAGCCGTCGGAGCGGCTCGGCCACAGCGGCCGCCGGGCGGTGGTCACGCGGTCACGGTAACCGCTGTTCCGGGCCGCCGCCCGGGCGTGCAACTTTGGTTGCGCCCGGGTCCCCCCGTTCGTCTTCGCGATCACCTCCGTCGTCCGGTTTCGCCCGCGTGGTCCGGCGCGGTGGACTGGGGTCCGGCGACGAGGGAGGGAAACGGGGATGAGCGAGCTGTCCTTGCCGGCCCGGGCGTACCTGCTGGCCTGCGACACCGCCCGCGACCGGCTGCCGGACCGCGAGCGGGTGGCGCTGCTGGTGCGCGCGGCGGCGTTGACGGACTTGGTGCTACGCGGCCGGATCACCGACGACGGCGGCCGTCCGGTGGTCTCGGACGCCGGCGGCACCGGGCACCTGGTGCTCGACGACCTCCTCGCCGAGCTCGCCGCCGACCCGCACCGGAAGTGGCGCGCCCGGGTCCGCCGCGGGGCGCGTGAGACGTTGCGGTCCCTGGAAGCCCAGCTCGCCGCGGCGGGGGTGATTTCGCTGCGGACGTCCCGGGTCCTGGGGCTGTTCCCGCGCCGGCGTCCGGTGGTCCGCGAGCCGGCCTCGGCGGCCGCGCTCCGCGACTCGGTGCGGGCGGCGTTGCGGAGTGACGCGCCGGTGTCCGCGGACATCGCGGCCCTGACGTCGCTGGCCGCGGCGGTCGAGCTGGGCGCGGTACTGCCGCGCAGCGACCGCCGACGTCACCGCGACCGCCTGGCCCGGCTGGAGGAGCAGGCCGGGGCCGCGGTCCCGGCCCTGCGCAAGGTGATCCGCGAAGTCCGGGCCGCCCGCACGGCCGCGATCTCCGCGGCCTCGGGCGGCGGAGGCGGCTGATGCCGTGTCGACCCTTCAATCACGCGTGTCGACCCCGGGATCACGCGCGTCGACCTTTCCCGCACAGGTCGTTCGTGCTCGAAGGGTCGACACGCGTGATTGAGGAGTCGACACGCGTGATTGGCGGGTCGACACGGTCAGGGGGTGAAGAGGCGGTCGAGGTAGTAGTCCACTGTGGAGATCGCTTGGGCCGGGGTGCGGTGGCCCATCAGGATTTCCGAGCCCTGGGAGTCGGCGATCGCCCAGAGCAGGGCGGCCTCGGTCGCGGGGTCGGCCGATGCCGGGACGTCGCCCGCCTGCTGGGCCTCGCGGACTTGGCCGGCGAAGAAGTCCAGGAGTTCCGGCATGCCTTCGCCGAAGGCCTTCGCCATCGCCGGGTCCGCGATGGCCCGGATGAAGTAGGCGACGCCGATGAGGAAGTCGGCTTCGCTGTCGGGGTCGCGCGGGAGGATCTCGACCAGGCACGCGCGCAGGATCGAGCGCGGGGTCGGCGGGCCTTCGGCCAGCACCTTCGCGGTGATCCGCTCGCTGCGGAGCTTGTGCCGGTGCTCGAGGGCGTAGCGCAGCATTTCGTCCTTGGTCTTGAAGTAGTGCTGCACCGAGCCCATCGACATGCCGGCTTCGGCGGCGACCTGGCGCAGGCTGACGCCTTCCAGGCCGGCGCGCGTGGTCAGCCGTTGCAGCGCCTCGGCGATCTGCACCCGGCGCTGCTCGTGGTCCACCTGTTTCGGCACGTCCGCTCCCGTTGTCATGCGATCGCATTGCGAAAACGCGGGCTCCGCCGTTACGATGCGGTCGCATTGTAAAACAATCCCGGGGGGTGTCCGGTGGAGACCGGAAAACTACGGCTGCGGCCACCGCGTCACGCACTCGACCGCCGCGCGATCGCCTGGTGGCGTACGCAGGGAGCGCTGACGTTCGGGCCGGTCGTGCTCGTGCTCGCGGTCCTCGGCCTGCTGATCCCGCCGGCCGCGTTCTGGCTGCTGGCGCCGGCGGCGGTGGTCGCCGTGCTGGGGGTGGCGTGGTGCGCGGTCCTGCCGCGGTGGTGGTTCGGCCTGCACCGCTGGGAGGTGACCGACACGGCGGTGTACGTGCGCTCGGGATTCCTGTGGCAGGAGTGGCGGGTGGCGCCGCTGTCGCGGGTGCAGACGGTGGACACGCTGCGCGGCCCGCTCCAGCAGCGCTTCGGCCTCGCGACGGTCACGGTGACGACGGCCTCGGCGCGCGGAGCGGTCCGGCTTCGCGGGCTGGACGCGCAGGTCGCGGCGGACGTGGCGGAGCGGCTGACGGAACGCACGGACGCCACGCCGGGGGACGCGACATGAGCGGCGAGCACGAAGCCGGGTGGCGTCGTCTCGACCGGCGCACCCTCGGGGTCACCGCCGTCCTCATGGCCGGCGTCGCGATCTCCGCCGGAACGCCCGTCGCCATCGGCACCCGGTCCCTCTGGCTCCTCCCGGCCGCCGCGCTGCTCGTCGGCGCCGGCGTGCTCGTCGAATACGTCCGCTGGCGGTACACCCGCTTCCGCTGCACCGCCGAACGCCTCGAAATCGAGTTCCGGTTCGCCGTCCACACCCGCAAATCCCTGCCGCGCGAGCGAATCCGCACCGCCGACCTGACCGCCAACCCGCTGCACCGCGCGTTCGGCGTCGCGACCCTCTCCATCGGCACCGGCCGGCAGGAGCGGATCACCCTCTCCCCGCTCGCCAAGGCGGACGCCGAAGCGCTGCGCACCGAACTCCTGCACCGCGCACCGTCCACTCACGACGGTTCACTTGCGACACTCGACCCGCGCTGGATCCGTTACGCCCCGGTCTCCTTCGTCGCTCCGACGCTCGGGCTGGCCGCGTTCGGGTCCCTCTTCAAGATCGCCGACTGGTTCGGGGCCGGCGGCGGCCTCCTCCGCTGGCTCCTCGACCTCTTCGGCGACCTGCCCCTCGTCGTGAGCATCCTGCTCCTGCTCGTTCTCGCGATGGTCGTCGGCGTGGCCGGGGCGGTGGGTCTGTTCACCGAAATGTGGTGGCACTACCGGCTGGACCGCGAACCCGGCGGCACCCTGCGCGTCCGCCGCGGGCTGTTCACCACCCGGACGATCACCGTCGAGGAACGGCGCCTGCGCGGGGTCGAACTGGTCGAGCCGCTGGGTGCCCGGCTGGCCGGCGCCGCCCGCGTCGACGCCATCGCCACCGGGCTGGAACGGGACGACGACAAGACCGAGTCCAAGACACTCCTGCCCGCCGCACCGAGAGCCGACGCGCACCGGGTCGCGGCGCGGGTGCTGGGCGACCGCCTCGACGCCGTCGAGCTGGTGCCGCACCCACCCGCGGCCCGCGGACGGCGGCTGCGCTGGGCCCTGCTCACCGCGCTCACGCCGGTGCTCGTCCTGCTGCTCCTCGGCGCGCTGCTCACCGACGTCCTGCTCGTGCTCGGCGTCGCCCTCGCCGTCGTCGCGCTGCCCGTGGCCGTCCTGCTCGCCCGGGACGCCTACCGCGGCCTCGGGCACGGCCTGCGCGGCCGCTACCTGGTGACGCGCGCGGGCACGGTCCGGCGCAGCACGGCCGTCCTGGCGCGGGACGGCGTCATCGGCTGGACCGTCAAGCAGTCCGTGTTCCAGCGCCGTCGCGGGCTCGCGACGTTCACCGCGACCACCGCGGCGGGCTCCGGCGCCTACTCGATCCTCGACGCCGGCGCGGACGAAGGCCTGGAGTTCGCGGCGGACGCCGTCCCGGGGGTGCTGGCGCCGTTCCTCGAGAGTTCGGCGCCCGCCGAAGCGTCGCGGACCTAGGTTCGGGGCATGGACGACTTCCGTGCCCTGCACGTCCCCGGTTCCCCGCTGCTGCTGCCGAACGCGTGGGAGTTCGGCGTCGGCGCCTTCCTCGCCGCGCAGGGCTTCCGCGCCCTGGGCACCACCAGCCTCGGCGTCTCCGCGGCGGCGGGGGAGCCGGACGGCGCGCCCTCGACGCGCGCCGCGACCGTCGCCCTCGCCACCCGCCTGACCCGGCTGGACGTGCTGGTCAGCGTCGACCTCGCCGACGGCTTCAGCGCGGACCCGGCCGCGGTCGCCGACCTCGCGGCCGAGCTGGCGGACGCGGGCGTGGCCGGCGTCAACCTCGAGGACGGCCGGGCCGACGGCTCGCTCGCCCCGGTCGACGTCCAGTGCGCCCTGGTCACCGCGGTCAAGGAACGTGTGCCGAGCCTGTTCGTCAACGCCCGGACGGATACGCACTGGGCCGGCGACCGCTCGCTCGCCGAGGCCGAGCGGCGAGTCCGGGCGTACGCGGCGGCGGGTGCGGACGGCGTCTTCGTCCCCGGCCTCGCCGAGCCGGGCGACGTCGAGCGGATCGTCGCCGTCGGCCTGCCGCTCAACCTGCTGTTCCTGCCCGGGAAGGTGACCGTGGCCGGGCTGGCCGGCCTGGGCGTCGCGCGGGTCAGCCTGGGCTCGCTGCCGTACCGGGTCGCGCTGGCCGCCGCGGCCGAAAGCGCACTCGCGGTGCGGGACGGCCGTGCCCTGCCGCTGAGCCCGCCGTCCTACGCCGACGTCCTGGCGCTGCTGCCGAAATCGGGGTGAACCGACCGGCCGGATCTGCGAGCGTGAGGGGTATGCGCGCCTTCGGAACCGACTTCGCCGCCCCGTCCGGATACCTGAACACGCCCAGCGTGGGCGTCCCGCCCGCACCGGTGGCCGAAGCCGTGGCCGAATCGGTGGAACGGTGGCGGACCGGCGCCACCAGGCCCGGGGAGTTCGACCAGTACGTGGCGCGTTCGCGGGCCGGGTTCGCGCGGCTGCTCGGCGTCGAACCGGAGCGCGTCGCGAGCGGAGCGTCGGTCTCGCAGCTCGTCGCCAACGTCGCCGCCGCGCTGCCCGCCGGCACCCGGGTGCTCGCCGCCGAAGGCGACTTCACCAGCGTGACGTTCCCCTTCGCGGTCAACCCCGGCGTCACGGTGACCGAGGTGCCCCTGGACGTGCTGCCGGAGCGGGTCGAAGGCCACGACGTCGTCGCGGTGAGCGTGGTCCAGTCCGCCGACGGCCGGATCGTGGACCTGGCGGCGCTGCGGGCCGCGGCCGAGGCCGCCGGGGCGGCGGTGCTGCTGGACGCGACGCAGGCGGTCGGCTGGCTGCCGCTGGACGTGGCCTGGGCGGACTGGGTGGTGGGCGCCGGGTACAAGTGGCTCTGCTCGCCACGGGGCACCGCGTGGCTCGCGGTGCGGCCGGACGCGCAGGAGCGCACCCGCGCGGTCGCGGCGAACTGGTACGCGGGGGAGGACCCGTGGGCCACGGTCTACGGCCTCCCGCTGCGCCTGGCCGGCGACGCCCGCGCGTTCGACCTCTCGCCGGTCTGGCTGGCCCAGGTCGGCTCGGCCGCGGCCCTGGAGTACTTCGCCGGCCTCGACCTCGCCCAGGTCAGGGCGCACAACGCCGGCCTCGCGGACACGCTGCTGGAGAAGCTCGGGCTGCCGCCGCGCCGGACCGCGATCGTGTCGCTGGACGCCGACCCGGCGCGGGTCGCCGAGGCGGGCGTCGTGTCGAGCGTCCGCGGTGGCCGGGTGCGGGTCGGCTTCCACCTCTACAACACGCTTGACGACGTCGAACGGGTTTTACGCGCGTTCGAGTGAACCGCCGGACGCCGGTGAACTACCGTATGGCCCCGTGGTTGGTGCGCATTTCACCCCAGGCCCGTCCGACACGGCCCCGCTGGGCGCGGTCCCCCCGCAGCCCCGCCCGCCCGTGCCGGGCCCGCCGGCTCGTGACACCCGGTCCCTGCTGCTCAAGGGGGCCGGGCTGGTCGCGATCGCCGTCGTCTCCGGGCTGCTGTGGTTCCTGATCCGGCACGACTCGGCGCCGGACGAGCCGGTCGCGCAGCCGCCGGCGCAGAACACCGGGCAGTACAAGTTCACGCTGGTCGCCGGGCCGGCGAAGACGACGGACTGCGTCGAGAAGTCCTACGGCGATACGAAGGCGTTCTTCCAGGACAGCCCGTGCCAGTCGCTGGTGCGCGCGCTGTACACGACGGAGTCGGGCGGCGCGAAGGCACTGGTGTCGGTGGCGCTGGTGGGCATGCCGGACTCGTCGAAGGCGAAGGCGCTCAAGGCGCTGACCGAGCGGGACGGCACCGGCAACGTCACGGACCTGGTGAAGGACAAGACGTTCGCCGGCAGCGGCACCCCGAGCGTGAGCGGCAAGGACGCGGCGTACTCGTCGAAGGTCGACGGCACGAACACGACGATCGTGCTCGCCGACTTCTACGACAAGCACAAGGACGAGAAGCTGATCGAGAGCATCGCCGACGACGCCCTCCGCCTGTCGGCCGACCTCCACTCCTGACCCGGTCCGCCGCGGCCGGTCGTGAGTGTCAAGGCGGGTCAGAACCCGCCTTGACACTCACGACGGGGGTCAGCTCGTCCGGCCGGGCATGGCGATCGCGACCGGCTTCTCGCCCGCCTCGGAACGCCACGGCGTGCCGCGGCGGGAGGCGGCGACCAGCGCGTGCAACGCCGTGGTCCGCAACCCCGCGTCGTCGGTGTGGTCGATCACCGCGTGCCAGGCCGACGCGCAGTCGGCCTCGGCCGTCGCCACCACCTGGGACGCCGACTTCGCGTCCGTCACCGGGTTCTTCGGCACGTACGCCGCCTCGGGGGCCACCGGGGTCGCCCCGGCCGCCGCCAGCGCCGTCTGCAGGAAGTCGCGGCGCAGGGCGTGCTCCGCCGCGCCGCTCTTCTCCGCGTCGCCGAATTCGCCCGGTAGGAACGCGCTCACCAGGCCGTACACCCACACCGCGGCGTGCTCGGCCGCCAGCGCCGCCTGCAGCGGGTCCACCGCCTCCGGCGGGATCGCCCCGGCCGGGGCGGTGCCCACCTTGGGCGCGTCCTCGCCCGGGCCCAGCGCCGGGGCGATGCGCTGCAGCGACGCGCAGCCCGCCGCCACCGCCGCGACCAGCCCGGCGCGGTAGCGCGGCAGCCCGCCGACGAGGTCTTCGGCCTGCTTGCGCGCGGCCGCCAGCCGGTCCTTCAGGTCACCCAGCGCGGCGGGCGCCGGCGGCGCGGCGGACGGCGACGGCGTGGGCCGGTTCAGCCGGTCCACTTCGGACTTGAGGGCGGCCGCGTGCGTCGCGCGCGCGTCGGCGAGCTGGCCGGCGGCGTCGGCGTCGGCCCCCTTCGCCAGCGCCCGCGCGGCGTCGGCGTCGGCCTGGGCGGCGGCGAGCAGCGGCTGCAGCGGGTCGGGGCTTTCGTCGTAGCCGGGCCCGCAGGCGGCGAGGGGAACGGCCAGTGCGGCCAGCGCCCCCGCGCGGAGGGCGGTACGACGGGTCAGCTCGGTCGGTCTTCCGGTCACGCCGCCCCATCCTGCCAGGCCCCGGGGCGGCCCCGCCGCTCGCGCGGGGTGAGCGGGCGACCGGATAAGCTGGTCCACCACCGACCCGACCACCCAGCCCGAGCAAGGAGACCCCCACGTGCCAGGAGAACTCGCCAGCCGGCTTCAGCCGATAGTGGCCGAAGCCGTCACCGCCGCGGGTTTCGACCTCGATTCGTTCGAGGTGCAGCAGGCCGGCCGGCGCCAGCTGGTCAAGGTCGTCGTCGACGCCGACGACGGGGTCGGGCTGGACGAGGTCGCCGAGGTCAGCCGCAAGGTCTCGGCGGCGCTCGACGAGAACGACCACGTGCTGGCGAGCGCCTACACGCTGGAGGTCACCTCGCCGGGGCTCGACCGCCCGCTCACCCAGGCGCGGCACTGGCGGCGCGCGCGGTTCCGGCTGGTCAAGGTCACCCCGAACGACGGCGCGGCGTTCATCGGCCGGGTCGGCCACGCGGGCGAACACGCCGCCCGCGTCCTCGAAGGCGGCAAGATCCGCGACGTCCGCTACGCCGACGTGGCGAAGGCGGTCGTGGAGATCGAGTTCAAGCAGCCGCCCGCCGAGGACCTGAAACTGCTCGAAGACGACGCGTCCGGCTCGATCGCGGCCGAGACGGAGAAGGGGTCGAAGTGAACGTCGACATCGCCGCGCTGCGGGCGATCGAACGGGACAAGGACATCCCCTTCGAAACGGTGATCGAGGCCATCGAGACGGCCTTGCTCACCGCGTACAAGCACACCGAGGGCCACCAGCCGCACGCCCGCATCGACATCGACCGCAAGACGGGCCTGGTGCGCGTGCTCGCGCACACGCTGACCCACGACGGCCAGGTCGACGAGGAGTGGGACGACACCCCGGAGGGGTTCGGCCGGATCGCCGCCACCACCGCGCGCCAGGTCATCCTGCAGCGGCTGCGCGACGCCGAGCACGAGAAGACCTTCGGCGAGTTCTCCACCAAGGAGGGCGAGATCGTCGCCGGCGTCATCCAGCGCGACGCCCGCGCGAACGCGCGCGGCATGGTCGTGGTCCAGGTGGGTGACACCGAGGGCGTGCTGCCGTCCGGCGAGCAGGTCGCCGGGGAGTCCTACGAGCACGGCAGCCGGATCAAGGCGTACGTGGTCACGGTCTCGCGCAGCAACCGCGGCCCGCAGATCACGCTCTCGCGCTCGCACCCGAACCTGGTGCGCAAGCTGTTCGCGCTCGAGGTGCCGGAAATCGCCGACGGGACGGTCGAGATCGCCGCCGTCGCGCGCGAGCCGGGACACCGCACGAAGATCGCGGTCAAGTCCACCGTGCCGGGCGTCAACGCCAAGGGCGCCTGCATCGGCCCGGTCGGCGCGCGCGTGCGCAACGTGATGAGCGAGCTGGCCGGTGAGAAGATCGACATCATCGACTACTCCGAGGACCCCGCTCGCTTCGTCGGGAATGCGCTGTCGCCCGCGAAGGTTGTCTCGGTACGAGTCGTGGACGAGCGGGCGAAGACGGCCCGTGTCGTGGTGCCGGACTTCCAGCTGTCGCTGGCGATCGGCAAGGAGGGCCAGAACGCCCGCCTCGCCGCCCGCCTGACCGGCTGGCGGATCGACATCCGCAGCGACGCCGCACCGGCGGACGACGAGGGTGATCAAGACCACGCCCGTCCGCCGCGGCCCGCCGCGACAACCGGTTCGGCTGAGTGAAGGTCGAAGCGCTAGACTCAGGAGTGGTTCGAAGCCCGCGGCGGGTAGCCGGGCACCAGCCCCACCGGAATTCCCCGGTGCGGACTTGTGTCGGCTGCAAGCGGCGGGCATTGATCGGTGAGCTGCTGCGCGTGGTCGCGGTGGCCGGGCGGGTGGTCGTCGACGAGCGTCGGCGGCTGCCGGGCCGGGGGGCTTGGCTGCACCCCGACCCGGACTGCCTGGCCAAGGCCGAACGGCGGCGAGCCTTCCCGAGGGCCCTGCGGGCTCCCGGGGCGGCCGACGCCTCGGAGGTCCGCGAGCACGTCGGGCGCACCACCCCGCACCACGAACCCGGGATGTCCCCGGGGTCGCGAGGAAGCAAGGAAGCAGGTCGACCCGTCATGAGTCAGCCGTGAAGCTGAAGCCATGAGCGTCAGACAATAAGGACGAGGTCAGCGGGTTTTCCGCCTGGCCTCCCCTAGATGAGGAGAGTTGTGCCAGGCAAGGCCCGCGTACACGAGCTCGCGAAGGAGCTCGGCATCACCAGCAAGGACGTGCTCGCGAAGTTGAAGGAACAGGGCGAGTTCGTCAAGTCCGCGTCGTCCACGGTCGAGGCGCCCGTCGCCCGCCGTCTCCGGGACGCGTACGCCCCCAAGGGCGCCAAGAAGCCCACGCCCACCCCCGGCCCGTCGGCGCGCCCCGGCCCGCCGGCCGCGAAGCCCGGACCCGCTGCCCCGAAGCCCCCCGCGCCTGCCCAGCAGGCTCCGGCGGCCCAGGCGGCGCCCGCTCCGGCCGCGTCGGCTCCGGCGGCACCCCAGCAGCAGGCGCCCGCGGCGTCGAAGCCGGCCACCCCGGGGCAGCGCCCCGGCCCCCGGCCCGGCCCGCGCCCGGCTCCGGCCGCACCCCAGCAGCAGGTCCCGGCCGCCAAAGCCGAGACTCCGGCTGCGCCCAAGCAGGACACCCCGGCCGCGCCCGCGCAGGGCACCGGTTCGGTCGTCCCGCCGAAGCCGCAGGGCCCCAAGCCCGGCGGTCCCAAGCCCGGCCCGCGCACGCCGCGCGTCGGCAACAACCCGTTCGGCGTCGGTTCCGGCGCCCCGGCCCCGCGTCCGCAGGCTCCGCGCCCCGGTGGCGGCCAGGGCGGCGACAACCGGCCCCCGCGTCCCGGCGGTGGCGCCGGCGGTGACCGTCCGGCCCCGCGGCCGGGTGGTGGCGCCGGTGGCAACCGGCCGAGCCCGGGCAACATGCCCCCGCGGCCGAACCCCGGCATGATGCCGGGCCGCACGCAGCGTCCCGCCGGTCCCGGTGGCGGCGCCCGCGGTGGCCCCGGTGGCGGCGCCCGTGGCGGCCCCGGTGGCGGCGGTCGTCCCGGTGGCGGCGGCGGTTTCCGCGGCGGTCCCGGTGGTGGCGGCGGCGGTGGCTTCCGCGGCGGTCCCGGTGGCGGCGGCGGTGGCGGCGGCTTCCGCCCGGGTGGCGGCGGTCCCGGTGGGGGCGGTGCCCCGGCCGGTGGCGGCGGCTTCCGCGGTGGCGGCGGCGGTCGTGGCGGCCCCGGTGGCCGTGGCGGTACCGCGGGTGCCTTCGGGCGTCCCGGTGGTCCCTCGCGCAAGGGCCGCAAGTCGAAGCGGCAGAAGCGCCAGGAGTACATGGACAACATGCAGGCGCCCAGCGTCGGCGGCGTCCGCCTGCCCAAGGGCAGTGGCGAGACGATCCGGCTGCCGCGCGGTGCCTCGCTGACCGACTTCGCCGAGAAGATCGACGCCAACCCGGCTTCGCTGGTGCAGGTGCTCTTTCACCTCGGCGAGATGGTCACCGCGACGCAGTCCGTGTCGGACGACATCCTCGAGCTGCTCGGCGGCGAAATGAACTACAACGTTCAGGTCGTCAGCCCCGAGGAGGAGGACCGCGAGCTCCTGGAGACCTTCGACATCACGTATGGCGAAGACTCCGGCGAGGAAGAGGACCTGCAGGTCCGGCCGCCCGTCGTGACCATCATGGGTCACGTCGACCACGGTAAGACCCGCCTGCTCGACACGATCCGGAAGACGAAGGTCCGCGAGAGCGAGGCCGGCGGCATCACGCAGCACATCGGTGCGTACCAGATCGAGACCGAGCTCGAGGGCAACCCGCGCCTGATCACCTTCATCGACACCCCGGGTCACGAGGCGTTCACCGCCATGCGTGCCCGTGGCGCGAACTCGACCGACATCGCGGTGATCGTGGTGGCGGCCGACGACGGTGTGATGCCGCAGACGGTCGAGGCGATCAACCACGCGCAGGCCGCCAAGGCCCCGATCGTGGTCGCGATCAACAAGATCGACAAGGAAGGCGCGAACCCGGACAAGATCCGGCAGCAGCTGACCGAGTACGGCCTGGTCGCCGAGGAGTACGGCGGCGACACGATGTTCGTCGAGATCTCCGCGCGGCAGAACATCAATATCGACGGCCTGCTCGAGGCGATCCTGCTGACCGCCGACGCCGCTCTGGACCTCCGGGCCAACCCGGACATGGAGGCCCAGGGTGTCGCGATCGAGGCGCACCTGGACCGAGGCCGCGGCCCGGTGGCCACCGTCCTGGTCCAGCGCGGCACGCTGCGCGTCGGTGACTCGGTCGTGGCGGGTGACGCCTACGGCCGCGTCCGCCGGATGGTCGACGAGCACAACGTCGACGTCACCGAGGCGCTGCCGTCGCGGCCCGTCCAGGTCATCGGGTTCACCTCGGTGCCGGGCGCGGGCGACACCTTCCTGGTGGTCGACGAGGACCGCGTCGCCCGGCAGATCGCCGAGCGCCGCTCCGCTCGTACGCGCAACGCGCTCAACGCGTCGCGCCGCAAGCGGGTCAGCCTCGAGGACCTCGACTCCGCCTTGAAGGAGACGAACAGCCTCAACCTGATCATCAAGGGTGACAACTCGGGTACGGTCGAGGCCCTCGAAGCCTCGCTGCTCCAGCTGGACGTCGGTGACGAGGTCGAGCTGAACGTGGTCCACCGCGGTGTCGGTGGCGTGACCGAGTCGGACATCGACCTGGCGACCGCGTCCGACGCGATCGTCCTCGGGTTCAACGTCCGGGCCCAGGGCAAGGCGACCGAGCGGGCCACCCGCGAGGGCGTCGACGTCCGGTACTACACGGTCATCTACCAGGCGATCGACGAGATCGAGCAGGCCCTCAAGGGCATGCTCAAGCCGGAGTACGAAGAGGTCGAGCTGGGCCGCGCGGAGGTCCGCGAGGTCTTCAAGTCCTCCAAGATCGGCACGATCGCGGGTTGCCTGGTCATGTCCGGCGAGATCCGGCGCAACGCCCGGGCGCGTCTGCTCCGCGACGGCACCGTCGTGGCGGAGAACCTGCCGATCAGCTCGCTGCGGCGGTTCAAGGACGACGTGGTCGAGGTCCGCGAGGGCTACGAGTGCGGTCTGACGCTCGGTTCGTACGGTGACATCAAGGTCGACGACATCATCGAGACCTACGAGCAGCGCGAGAAGCCTCGCGCGTAAGGATGTCCGGCACCGGGTGTGCGCTTCCCGCGCACACCCGGTGCTTCCCAACTACACCACCAAAACTGCCTATGTTCGTCGGAGCTCTCGAGCTCGACATCCTGCTCGGCGACGTCCATTCGCTGAAGCAGAAGCGATCCGTGGTCCGTCCGGTGCTGGCCGAGGTGCGCAAGCGCTTCGCCGTGTCGGTGGCCGAAGCCGGGCACACCGACCTGCACCGCCGGACTCTCATCGGGGTGGCCGTGGTCGCCGAAGGTGGCGAGCACGTCCGGGACGTGCTCGACTCGTGTGAGCGGTACGTGGCGAGCCGGCCGGAGTTCGAACTGCTTTCCGCGCGCCGCCGGCTGCTCGGTCCGGACGATTAGCACTTTCTAGGAGAACGACATGGCCGATCCTGCTCGGGCTCGCAAGCTCGCCAAGCGGATCTCGCAGATCGTCGCGTCGGCGATCGAACACGAGGTCAAGGACGCCCGCCTGGACTACGTGACCATCACGGACACGAAGGTCACCGGCGACCTGCACGACGCCACGGTGTACTACACGGTGCTCGGCGAGAAGCTGGATTCCGTGCCGGACTTCGCCGGCGCGGCCGCCGCGCTCGAATCGGCGCGCGGGATGCTGCGCACCAAGGTCGGGCAGGGCACCGGCGTCCGCTACACGCCGACGCTGACGTTCGTCGCCGACACGATTCCCGAGGAGTCGAAGCGGATCGAGGACCTGCTGGCCAAGGCCCGGGAGGCCGACGCCGAGGTGGCGCGGCGCGCGGCCGAAGCCCAGCACGCGGGCGACGCCGACCCGTACAAGGCCCCTCGCGAGGCCGAAGACGCCGAAGACGACGAGTTCGCGGAGGAGGAGAGCCGGGGCTGACCCGTGCTCTCCCGCCGCGGCCTGCTCGCCGGCAGCGCACTGGCGCTGCTGGCGGGCTGCTCGTCTTCCGAACCTCCTCCCGGACCGCCCCCGGTACCGGCGCCGAGCCGCCCTTCGGCGTTGCCCGGGCCGGTGACGGTCCAGCGCATGCCCTCGGCAGCCCGCGGCACCGACGTCGACCTGGTGCTGATCACCCCGTCCGGGGTGCCGGCCGCGGGGTTGCCGGTCTGCCTCGCCCTGCACGGCCGCGGTGCTCAGGCGCGGACGTTCCTCTCCCTCGGCGTCCCCGACGTCCTGACGGCGGCTGTCCGCGCCGGAACCCCGCCGTTCGCGATCGCGGCCGTCGATGGTGACCACTATTGGGTGAATGTCGGCGGCGGTGACGACCCGCAGCGCATGCTCACCGACGAAGTGCCCGCCTGGCTGGCGGCTTGCGACCTGCGTCCGCCGTCGGCGGTGTTCGGCATCTCGATGGGCGGCTTCGGGGCGTTGCGGTTCGCCCGGGCCCACCCGGACGTGAAGGCGGTGGCGACGGCGAGCGCGGCGCTGTTCGTCAGCTGGCCGGATGCCCGCAGCCGCAAGGTGTTCGCGGACGAAAAGAACTGGCGCGCGGAGGAACCCCTGCTGCACACTGCCGATCTGCGCCCCGCGGGCCTCGGCGTGTGGTGCGGCGAGTCGGACCCGTTCCTGGGCGCGGATCGTCGCTTGGTGAAGGCGGTTTCGCCGGAAGTGTCCCGGTTTTCGCCGGGCGAGCACAACGACGAGTACTGGCGGGGCGTGCTGCCGGAGATCGTGGAGTTCGTGGGGGAGCGCGTGGCATGACCGACCCGTCCGGCCTGTCCAAGGCGGTGTGGACCGACGCCGACTTCCCGCAGATGGGCTGGCACGACAGCCGCATCCACGCGATCGCCCTCACCGAGGACGACGACCTCCCGCCGGGCCGGCTCTCGCTGGACTTGGACTACCTCGTCCGCTGGGTCGAGCCGGCCCGCCGGCAGAAGCACTTCACGTTCTGGGTCGCCCCGGCCACCCTGGTGTTCGACCAGGCCTGGGACATCACCGGCGACGTCGGCCCCCTGTACGGCGGCTTGGAGGTCGCGGACCTCCACCGCCTCGACCCACCGGACGACCAGCCGTACCCCGCCTGGCACCTGGAGGGGCACGAGTTCGAGCTGAAGTTCCGGGCCCGCGGCTTCCGGCAGTACATCCGCCGGCCGCCGCAGCACGTCGACCGGCAGGTCCTGACCCTGCCCGAGCGCGGGGGACTCAGCTTCGCCGAGCAGGCGTTCGTTTAGGTCCGGGCGAAGGCGCCGGAGTACTCGCCTCCCTGGGGCCGGGTGCCGCTTCGGTCGGGCCGACTTCCGCGCCGACCCAGCCCTGGAACGTGCCCGCGTCGTCGATCACCTGCAGCAGCGGGCGCACGTGGCTGTTGAGCAGGTCGCGGCCGTCGTAGGACAGGCATCGCATCTGAACTCGGCGGTCGCCCGCTGTCGGTCAGTTTCTGCACGCAGGCGGCGTACCCCGGGGTGGACGGGGCCCCGCAGCAGGGTGCCGCGTCGCAGCCCGCGTTCTTCTGCACGTACCCGAGGCACGTCGCGTCGTTGCAGGTGTTCCAGGGGCCGACCCGGGGGCCAGGGCGGTGATCTTCTTGTTGTTCCAGCTCTGCGCCTCGTACACGTACGACGGCTGGGTGGTGCGGATGCTGCTCATCGACGCCTTAATGGTCTGCGTCAGCGAGGCGTTGCAGCCGTACGCGTACCCGCCAGTGATCGAGTACGTGTCGGTCACCAGCTGCATCCGGCCCAGGCCCGGGCGCAGCTCGGAGACCGCCGAGGTTCACCGCGGTCATCGAGCCGTTGATCGTCCTGCTGGGTCCAGGTGATCGTCACCTGTCCGGATGTCGCGTCGTAGGCGGAAGTCCCGGTGAGGTGGCCGTTCGGGTCACCGGTGAATCCCGGCGCGTCTTGCGTTGCTCGACGGGTCGAACACGAAATAGCCGAGCCGCAGGTAGCTGCGGCCGACGGCGTCGGTGAACCGGCGACTGACCACCCAGTTCTGCTTGCCGAGCAGCAGCGTCGAGGCGAGTGCCGGTTATTTCGAAGCGAACAGGATCGCCTGCGAAACCTCGGCCCCGGGGTTCAGCGCCCACTCCGCCTCGATCGTGAACCCGGCTTCCCGCACCCGCCGGGCCAGCCACCAGGGCTGCCGCAGGTGGACGTGGACGCGCATCGGGTGCCCGCCGTACCCCGACGTCTTCAGCCGCGTGCCCACGCCGACGTGGTAGCCGATCGTCAGCAGCCCTCCCGGCCGCAGTACGCGGTGGAAGTGACCCAGTGTCAGCGGCACTGCCTCGTCCGGGACGTGGATCAGCGACCAGGACGCCAGCACGCCCGCGACCGACGCGTCAGGCAGCGGGAGGTCCGTCATCGAGCCCACCTCGAACCGCAGGTCCGGGTGCGAGCGGCGGGCGAGGTCGATCATCCCCGGCGAGAGGTCGACGCCGGACGCGTCGACGCCCAGGGAAGCCAGGTACGCCGTGAAGTGGCCCGGGCCGCAGCCGACGTCCACCGCCGGCCCGTCGACCTGCGCGGCGAACAGCGTCAGCGCCGCCTTGAGGTACGGCTGCTTCTCGAGCGCGTCGGACACGAACTCGGCGTAGCTCGAAGCCACCATGTCGTACGACGCGGCCGTGTCCGCGAGCCAGGTCATCGCGCGCGCAGACCGTCGAGGACCATGCCGAGCGCGCGCCGCCAGTCCGGGGTGGCGGTCGCGGCCGCGAACACGATCGCGAGGTCGGGCCCCCGGAAGTCCTTCCGCAACGCGCCGGCCTCCTGGGCGCGCGTGATGATCCGGTTCATCCGGGAACCGTTGGCTTCCTTGGCTTTCTCCAGCCCCGACGCCGGGTCGAACGTCCGCGAGCACACCTCGGTGAAGCCGCGGTCGGAAACCTGCATCTGCACCGAACGTTCCAGGAACAGGACGAAACCGTCCCACGGGTCTTCGCGGGCGAGGGCCTCGTCCAGCACGGCCTCGGCTTCCTGCAGCGTCGGCAGGAAAGCGGCTTCGACGAGGTCCGCGCGCGTCGGGAACCGGTTGTACAGGGTGCCGATGGCGACCTCGGCGCGCCGGGCGATCTCGTCGAGCGGGGCGTCGACCCCCTTGGCGCCGAACACTTCCCGCGCCGCCGCGACCAGCGCCTCGCGGTTGCGCCGGGCGTCCGCGCGCAGGGGACGGTGCTCGACGCTCACGCTGCGAAGTATAGCCGCGTACGCCCGGGCGGCCCGCCTGGTTGCCTTCTGATCGGAACCTCACAGTGTCCGCTTCGCGTGCCCGGCGGGAGCACAATGGTGCCAGCGGGGGTCAACCCGCACCGAGACGGCCACCGAGGGGAGGTCGGCACCCGTGCACTCCGACCTTTCCCCGTCCGGCCGCACCGGAGTCCTCCTGGTCGGCACCCGCGGGCAGCGGGGCCCCGGGGAGGTGCTGATCAGGATCAGGGGCGGCCTGGAAACCTTCCTTGCCTGGTCCGACACGGAGCTGCCGAAGGGCACGACCGTCCTGGTCGTGGAAACCCGGGGACGGCGCACGGTCGACGTCGTGGCGTGGGACGCCTCGGATCCCGCTTCTCCGTAGAACCAGAAGGACAGCCGATGTTCGGGTTATCGCGTGCCTGCTCCCAACGAGGCGATGCTGATCTCCGGGGGGAAGAACAGCAAGGGCACGTCGCCGTTCCGGGTCGTCACCGGCCACGGTGCGTTCGTCATGCCGGTCTTCCGGAAGGTCCGGTTCCTCACGCTTTCCATGTGCGAGGCCGAAGTGACCGAAGTGTGCGTCACCAAGCAGGCCATCGCCCTGACGGTCCGGGCGGTGATCGCGTTCAAGGTCGGCAACGACACCGAGAGCATCGTCAACGCCGGCCAGCGGTTCCTCTCCGACCAGGACCAGATGTCGGTGCTGACCGGCCGGATCTTCGCCGGGCACCTGCGGTCCATCATCGGGTCGATGACCGTCGAGGAGATCATCACCGAGCGGCAGAAGCTCGCCACCGAGGTGCTGGACGGCTCGGCGGTGGAGATGGCGAAGATCGGCCTCACCGTGGACGCGCTGCAGATCCAGTCGATCGACGACATGAAGCTCGGCTACATCGCCGCGATGGCCGCGCCGCACAACGCCGCCATCCAGCGGGACGCGCAGATCGCCCAGGCGGTGGCGAACCAGACGGCCGCCGAGGCCGAGCAGAAGTCCCAGCGGACGCAGGCCGAGTACGCCCGGCAGACGTCGATCGTGCAGGCGCAGTACCGGGCCGAGGTCGAGGCGGCGCAGGCCGAAGCCGCCCAGGCCGGCCCGCTCGCGCAGGCGAAGGCGCAGCAGGAGGTCATCGACGCGCGCACCGAGCTGGCTCAGCGCGAGGCCGAGCTGCGGCAGCAGCAGCTGGTCGCCGAGGTGATCAAGCCCGCCGACGCCGAGGCCGAGCGGATCCGCATCCTGGCGGTCGCCGAGGCGGAGAAGATGCGCATCCAGGCGGAGGCGGCCGCGTCGCACAACCGGGTCGCGCTCGACCGGATGCTGATCGACCAGCTGCCGCAGATCGTCAAGGAAGCCGGGCGGGGGTTGTCGGGGGCGAACGTCAACATTCTCAACGGCGCCGACGGCCTCGGCGAGATGGCCGCGGGGCTCGTCGGCCAGGGTCTGTCCATTCTGGACTCGGTGAAGCGCGGCCTGAGCACCCCGCCCGCCCCCGCGCCGGAATCGAACGGGCAGGTGGCCAAGCCCGAACTCACCCAGTAGCGCTTCAGGAAGCCGGTTTCACCGCGACGACCAGGTCGCGCAGGATGGCCTGGTCGACGCGGTGGGCGAACTCTTCCCACGGGCCGCCTTCGCGGACGTCCAGCCCGGCCTTCCGGAGCACCTCGACCAGTTCTTCCCGCGGCAGCACGGTGGTGTTCCACGAAATCCCGAGCGCGCCGCCGGGCTTCAGCACCCGCGTCCACACCGGAACGGCGGCCGCGAGCAGGTCGCGCGGACTGCGCTGGAGACCGGTCTCGCGGTGGCTGCCGTGCTGGACGCCGTACGGGGCGTCGGTGACGATCACGTCGCAGGAGTTCGCCCGCAGGACCTCGTCGGTGGTCAGGGTGTCGGCGTTGAAGTAGGTGAGCTTGCGCGTGTCGCCCGCTTTGTACGCTTCCTTGTCCAGGGCGTACTCGATGTCGAGCCGGCGGCCGAGCCGGGCCTTGTTGCGCCGCAGCTGGCCGGACTCCGCGGTGTGTTTCACGCGCTTGGTGCGCAGCCAGGTCTTGATGAACGCCTCGTAGGCCTCGAAGTCCTTGGCGTCGACGTCCAGGCCGGTCGCGTGCAGGCCGTACATCATCGCCTGGTTGAGCGTGGTGCCGCGGCCGCACAGCGGGTCGAGCAGGTACTTCGGCTTGGCCGAGAACGGGTCCGCCGTCGCCAGCAGGGTGACGTTCACCAGCAGCTTGGTGAACAGCTCGTTCGTCTTGCCGGCGTACTTCTGGATGGTCAGCAGGTCCGAGTCGGCCTTCGCCAGCGGCGTCACGGGCACCGGCCGGAGGACGCCGTCACCCAGCTCGAACAGCGCGTACAGGGACGAGACGTTCGACAGCAGCGCGAGGTCGCGCTCGCCGAGGGGCGCCGAGCTGGTGAAGCGCACGTAGCCGACGCCGCCGAGCTCGACCTCCTCGATCGCGGACAGCTCGGCCGCCAGGCCCGCGCCGAACACCGCCAGCTCGGCGCGCAGCAGCGCGGGGGAGGAGGCGGCGTAGACCCGGTTGGCCGACGGGTAGACCAGCATCGCGTACTCAGGCATCCCGCAGAGCGTAGCGTGACGCACCGTGACCTCTACTTCGGCTTCGGTGCAGGACATCCGGGACGCGGCGGCACTGCTCGCGTCGGCCGGCGACGTGACGATCCTCGGCCACGTGCGGCCGGACGCGGACGCGCTGGGCAGCGCACTGGCCCTCGGCCGGGCCCTGCGGCAGCGCGGTGCCCGCGTGCGCGTCTCCTTCGGCGAGCCCGACGAGGCCCCGGAGACGCTGCGCTGGCTCGACGAGGACGGCCTGCTCACCCACCCGGACGACCTCCCGGACTCCGAGGCGCTGCTCGTGTGTGTCGACACGCCGACACCGAAGCGGCTCGGCCGGCTCGCCGGGCGCGTCGAGCTCGCCGGCGCGGTGCTGGTGATCGACCACCACGCGACCAACACGTTCTACGGCACCTGCCACGTCGTCGACGAGAGCGCCGAGGCCAGCGCGGTCCTCGTGTTCCGCGTCCTGGAGGCACTGGGCGCCGAGCTGGACGAGCCGATCGCGCGCGGGCTGTACGCGGGGATCGTCACCGACACGAGCGGGTTCCGCCGGGCCAGCCCGGAGACGCACCGGATGGCGGCCCGGCTGCTGGAAGCGGGGGCCGACGCCGAGGCGATCGTGCGCCGGATCGTCGACGAGCGCCCGTTCGCCTGGCTGCCGATGCTGTCGTCGGTGCTGCGCGAGGCCCGGCTGGAGCCGGAAGCCGCGCAGGGCCGGGGTTTCGTGCACGCGGTGGTCGGCCTCGACGCGGCCCGCACGGTGCGCGGCGAGGAGGTCGAGTCGGTGATCGACGTGATCCGCTCGGTACGCGAGGCGGCCGTCGCGGCCGTGCTCAAACAGGACCCGGCGCAGCCCGGGCAATGGCAGATCTCGTTGCGCAGCATCGGCATCGACGTCTCGGCGGTGGCCGCGGAGTTCGGCGGCGGCGGGCACCGGCAGGCCGCGGGCTGCACGATCGCGGGCTCGGCGGCGGAGGTCGTCGCCGGGCTGCGCGAGGCGCTGGAGCGCGCGCCGCTGTTGTAGGCCCGTCGGACGGCGGGGCCGAAAAGTTCCCGGTTCCCGCCGGTCAGAACCGTCGGTGGTGGCGGTTAGAGTCCGGTTCGTGGCGAACGTGGAGGAGATCGAACGGGTCCCGGCGAAGCGCGTGCTCGGCCTGGCCGTGCCCGCGCTGGGCGTGCTGGCCGCCGAGCCGCTGTACGTCCTGGTGGACACCGCCGTCGTCGGCCACCTCGACGCGCTGTCGCTGGCCGGGCTCGCGCTCGGCGGCGTCGTGCTGGCCCAGGTGTCGAGCCAGCTGACGTTCCTGTCCTACGGCACGACGTCCCGCACCGCCCGGCTGCACGGCGCCGGCCGCCGGGCCGACGCAGTGCGCGAAGGCGTGCAGGCGACGTGGCTCGCGGTGTTCGTCGGGCTCGTCGTGCTGGTCGCCGGGCAGCTGCTGGCCTGGCCGATCGCGCGAGTGCTGTCGGGCAGCGACGAGATCGCCTCGGCCGCGGTGTCGTGGCTGCGGATCGCGTTGTTCGGCGCGCCGCTGATCCTGGTCACCATGGCCGGCAACGGCTGGATGCGCGGGGTGCAGGACGCGGCGAAGCCGTTGCGGTACGTGCTGGCGGGCAACGGGATCTCGGCCGTGCTGTGCCCGGTGCTCGTGTACTGGGCCGGGCTCGGGCTGGAGGGCTCGGCGATCGCGAACGTCGCCGCCCAGGTGATTTCGGCGTCGCTGTTCGTCCTGGCGCTGGCCCGCGAGAAGGTCGGGCTGCGGCCGGACTTCGCGGTGATGCGCGCCCAGCTCGGCCTGGGCCGCGACCTGGTGCTGCGCAGCCTGGCGTTCCAGGCGTGCTTCGTCTCGGCGGCGGCCGTCGCGGCCCGGACGTCGACCGAAGCGGTCGGGGCGCACCAGGTGGTGCTGCAGCTGTGGACGTTCCTGGCCCTGGTGCTGGACTCGGTGGCGATCGCCGCGCAGTCGCTGGTCGGGGCGGCCCTGGGAGCGAACTCGGCGCGGCAGGCGCGCGGGGTCGCGGCGCAGATCACCGGGTACGGGCTGCTGCTCGGGTGCTTCCTGTGCGTGCTGTTCGCGGCGCTGTCGTGGGTGCTGCCGCACGCGTTCACGTCCGACCCGGGCGTGCTGGCGGAGATCCCGCACGCGTGGTGGTTCTTCGTGGCGCTCCAGCCGATCGCGGGGGTGGTCTTCGCCCTGGACGGCGTGCTCCTGGGCGCGGGCGACGCGGCCTTCCTCCGCAACGCGACGCTCGGCAGCGCGGCCCTCGGCTTCCTCCCGCTGATCTGGGCGTCCCTCGGCTTCGGCTGGGGCCTCACGGGCATCTGGACCGGCCTGTCCCTCTTCATGGTCCTCCGCCTGGCGGCGGTTCTGGCCCGCTGGCGCTCCGGAAACTGGGCGGTGACCGGCGCCACCCGCCCCGTCTGACGTGCCCCACCGGTCATCACGCGTGATTGGAGGGTCAGCTCGCGTGATTGAAGGGTCGACACGGCGGGGCCGCACGCCGGCGGCGTGTCGTCTCTCCAATCACGCGTGTCGGCTCTCCAATCACGCGTGATGACCCTCTGAGCACGGGTGACGGGGGTTACCTGTGGGGAAAACCACCCGGGTCGCGGCTATGGTTCGTGGTTGCTTAGGCGATACAAGTAGTAGGGACGGCAGCGTGGGCGTCCTGCGCCCCGAATCGCCCCACCCCTGGAGGAACCTGTGCCCGCCACCGGCCGTGCCACCGCCCGGTCCTGGCTGATCTGGCTCGCCGCCGTCACCGTCTACCTCCTCGCCGTCTTCCACCGGACGTCCTTCGGCGTCGCCGGGCTGCAGGCCGCCGAGCGCTTCGGCGTCGGTGCGGCCGCGCTCGGCACCTTCACCGTCCTGCAGGTCGGCGTCTACGCCGCGATGCAGATCCCGACCGGTGTCCTGGTCGACCGCTACGGACCCCGCCGCGTCCTCACCGTCGCCGTGCTCGTCCTCGGCGCCGGCCAGCTCCTGCTCGGCTTCGCCCACTCCTACGGCCTCGGCCTGCTCGCCCGCGGCGTCCTCGGCCTCGGTGACGCGCTCACCTTCGTCAGCGTCCTGCGCCTGGTCGCGGCCCACTTCCCGGGCCGCCAGTACGCCCTCCTGACGTCGTTCACCGCGGCCGTCGGCTACATCGGCAACCTCGCCGCCACCGTCCCGCTCGCCCTGGTCCTCGACGGCGCCGGCTGGACCCCCACCTTCCTGGCCGTCGGCGCCATCACGGTGCTCTACACCGCCGTCGTCGCCCTCCGGGTCCGCGACGTCCCGGCCGGCGAACAGCCGCCGGTCCGCGAGGAAGTCCGCCCCCGCGAGCTCGCCCACCGGGTCGCCGAGGCCTGGCGGACGCCGGGGACGCGCCTGGGCTTCTGGGTCCACTTCAGCACGATGTTCGCCCCGAACGCCCTGACGCTGCTCTGGGGCGTCCCCTGGCTCGTCCAGGGCCAAGGCCAGTCGAAGGCCACGGCGAGTGCGCTGCTCACCGTGTTCGTCTTCGGCTCGATGGCGGGCGGCCCGGCGCTCGGCGGCCTGATCGGACGGCGCCCGTCGCTGCGGATGCCGCTGGTCGGCGGGTACATCGGCGGGGCCGCGCTCGTCTGGGCCGTGCTGCTGGGCTGGCCGGGCCAGGTGCCGCTGCCGGTGCTGGTGCCCGCCTTCGCCTTCCTCGCCCTCGGCGGCCCGGCGTCCATGATCGGCTTCGCCCTGGCACGCGACTACAACCCGCTCAGCCGCGTCGGCACGGCGACCGGCGTGGTCAACGTCGGCGGCTTCGTGGCGACGACGATCGCCGCGCTCGCGGTCGGCGTGCTCCTGCAGGTGACCGGCGGGAACTTCCGGCTGTCGCTGCTGGCGCTGGTCGCGGTGCTCGCCTTCGGCACCTTCCGGATGCTCGTGTGGTGGCGCCGGACCCGTACCCACCTGTTCCTCGCCGAGGCCCGCGGCGAGGAACTGCCGGTGCGGATCACCCGCCGCCGCTGGGACGCCGCTCTGCCGGAGACGCCGATCGTCGCCGCCTGACCGGCGCCTGCAGCAGCTCCGGCGCCACCGCGAACCCGCGCCGCTCGTACGCGGGCACCGCGCGCGGGGACGAGTGCACGGTGACCCGCTCCAGGCCCAGCTCCCCGGCCAGCCGCAGGACACCCTCGATCAGCTGCCCGCCGAGGCCGGCGTCACGCGCTTCCGGCACGACGTACACGCTCTGCAGGTCCCCGGCGGCCCGGGACGGCGCCGCCGGGGTCGGCACCCGCGGCGTGATCGCCAGGAACGCCATCCCGAGCACCCGGCCCTCGCGGATCAGGACGAGGCAGCGGTGGGTGGCCGCGTTCTCCCGCGCCCAGGCGGCGAATCCCCGCACGAACGCGGCCCGGCCGTCGGCGGGCAGGCCGTCGCGCTCGGCCACCCAGCGCCACCGCAGCGAGGCGACTGCTTCCAGTTCCGCGGGCCGGACGGCCCGGACTTCGATCTCCGTCACGCCTCCATCGTGGCCGCCCGGCCGTCCTCCGATCCACGACGAGCGGCCGCTAGGGTTTGCCGCGTGTCGAGCCCGAAACCGCCCCGCCGTCCCGCCCCGCCTCCCGGCCTCCTCATCGTCGACAAGCCCGCCGGCATGACGTCCCACGACGTCGTCGCGCGCGCCCGGCGGATCATGGGGACCCGCAAGGTCGGGCACGCGGGGACGCTCGACCCGATGGCGACCGGCGTGCTCGTGCTCGGCATCGAGCGCGCCACCAAACTGCTCGGCCACCTGGCCCTGGACCGCAAGACCTACCTGGCCACCCTCAGCCTCGGCAGCAGCACCACGACCGACGACGCCGAGGGCGAAGTCCTCACCACCGCCGAGACCGCGACCGTGGCAGACGAAGACATCGCCGCCGGCGTCGCGAAACTGACCGGCGACATCCAGCAGGTGCCCAGCGCGGTCAGCGCGGTCAAAATCGACGGCAAACGCGCCTACGCCCGCGTCCGCGCCGGCGAGGACGTCGTCATCCCGGCCCGGCCGGTCACCGTCTACCGCTTCGACGTCCTCGCCGTCCGCCACGAGGACGACCACGTCGAGGTCGACGCCGTCGTCGAGTGCTCTTCCGGCACCTACGTCCGCGCGCTGGCCCGCGACCTCGGTGCCGACCTCGGCGTCGGCGGTCACCTGAAGGCGCTCCGGCGCACCACCGTCGGCCCCTTCACCCTCGCCAAGGCGAGGACCCTCGACCAGCTCGAAGAGCAGCCCGAACTGAGCCTCGACCTCGACGCCGCCGTCGCCGCCGCGTTCCCGCGCCGCGACCTCGACGCCGCCACGGCGAAAGCGGTCCGCCACGGCCAGCGCATCCCGGCGGCCGGGCTCGCGGGCACCTACGGGCTCTTCGGCCCCGACGGCCGGGTGCTCGCCCTGGCCGCCGACGAACAAGGCGTGTCCCGCGCGGTGGTCGTGTTGCTGCCCGCCTAGGGTGGGCTCGAGAGACGGGAGTGTGACGTGCTTCGGTGGCGTGGGCTGGGGGACCTTCCCGGCAGCTGGGGCCGGTGCGTGGTCACCATCGGCGTGTTCGACGGTGTCCACCGCGGGCACCAGGAGCTGATCAGCCGGACGGTGGCGGCGGCCGCCGAGCGCGGCCTGCCGAGCGTCATGGTGACGTTCGACCCGCACCCGTCGGAGGTGCTGCGCCCGGGCAGCCACCCGGCGCAGCTGACGACGTTGCGGCGCAAGGCCGAGATCGTCGAAAGCCTCGGCGTCGACGTCTTCTGCGTGCTGCCGTTCACCCTCGAGCTGTCCCGGCTGCAGCCGGAGGAGTTCGTGCACGAGGTGCTGGTCGACCGGCTGCACGCGGCCGCGGTGATCGTCGGCGACAACTTCACCTTCGGCGCCAAGGCGGCCGGCAACGTCGAGCTGCTGCGCACCCTCGGCCGCCGGTTCGGCTTCGCCGCGTACGGCGCCGAGCTGCAGGGCAAGGAACTGTCCGAAGAGGACCAGTCGGCCATCACCTTCTCCAGCACGTACGTCCGGTCGTGCATCGACGCCGGTGACGTGGTCGTCGCGGCCGAGGCGCTGGGCCGCCCGCACCGCCTCGAAGGCATCGTCGTCCGCGGCGACGGCCGGGGCCACGAGCTCGGCTACCCGACGGCGAACCTGTCGACCCCGCGCTTCGCCGCCGTCCCGGCCGACGGCGTCTACAGCGCGTGGTTCACCCGTTCGGCCGACCCGGCGCGCCGGCTGCGCGCCGCCGTCTCGGTCGGGACCAACCCGACGTTCTCCGGGCGCGAGCGGACGGTCGAGGCCTTCGTCCTCGACGTCGACGAGGACTTCTACGGCCAGCACGTGGCCATCGACTTCGTGACGCGGCTGCGCGACCAGGTGCGGTTCGCCGACTCGGCCGGGCTGGTCGCGCAGATCGACGACGACGTGGTCGAGACGAGAAAGGCACTCGAACTGCCCCCGGACGCCCTGACCGGGGACGAATAGGGGATTCCGCGTCCATCTCCGTGACAGCGATGGCAAGATGCTCACGGACGGTGTGCGCGGCTGTGCTCGCGAAAAACAGGGGAGCGGGAGACTGGTGGAGGACCACAAGATCGTCCAGCGGAACATCGCGTTGCAGCGCGAGTGGTACGGGGAGCCGCTTGGTGACCGTGTGCGCCGGCTCGTCGTCGCGTTCGACGTTTCGCAGGCGTTCCTGGCCGAGGTCCTCGGGATCAGCGCCCCCATGCTCAGCCAGGTGATGAGCGGACGGCGGGCGAAGATCGGCAACCCGGTCGTGCTGGCCCGGATGATCATGCTCGAGCGCAAGATCCTGGTGCCCGAGGTCGCCGCCGGCAACCGCGACGCGATGCTGGCCGCGATGGAGGACGTCCGCGACTCCCGGCCCACCGTCGGCCGCGACAACATCCCGGTGGTCAACGAAGACCAGAAGGTCCTCGCCTACCTGCGCGACCTGGCCGAGGACGAGGACCTCGGCGAGGCCGCCAAGCGCCTCGACGACGACTTCCCGGCCATCGCCGACCTGCTCCGCCGGGCGGGCAACGGCGCCTGATGCCGGTCCTGTTCAGCGCCCTGCTCCCGCCGGAGGACGTCGTGGCCGGACTCGCCGCGGCCCTCGGCGAGACCGGCGACGGCCTGCGCTGGGAGCCGCCGGAGCGCTGGCACATCACCCTCGCCTACTACGGGCCGGACGACGTCGGCACGCGGGCCGCCTGGCTGGGGGAGCGGCTGACCGGCCGCCCGGCCGTCGACGTCCGGCTGGAAAAGGCCGCGACGTTCCCCGGGGTGCTGTGGTTGACTGTCGCCGGACCGGAGCTGACGCCGCTCGCGAACGCCGCGGGCGCCGGCGCCGAACCGAGGCCCTACCGGGCCCACCTGACGCTCGCGCGGTTCCCCCGGGAAGAACCGGGGCTCGCCGCGCGTTGGACCGAGCGTCTCGCGAACTTCACGAGCCGGCAGTGGCGCGCCGCGGAAGTGGCGCTGATGACCAGCGAGCGCGAGCGGGGTGGTCCCCGCTACTCCGTGGCCCGCTCCTTCGAGCTGGACCGCGGCTGAAGACGCAGTTCAGCGGGCTGGTAACCTCAACGATCGGGTCCGGCTGCAGTCCGTGGCGGCCGTGACCGTCTTCCCGGCGTGCAACCGGCGTCCGGGGCCGCACGGCACTGATTATTTCGAGGAGCAACACAAGTGGCGCTGTCCACCGAAGAGAAGAAGTCGATCCTGGCCGAGTACGGCGTGCACGACTCGGACACCGGATCCCCCGAGGCCCAGGTGGCGCTGCTCACCAAGCGCATCGTCGGCCTCACCGAGCACCTCAAGGCTCACAAGCACGACCACCACTCGCGTCGCGGGCTCCTGCTGCTGGTCGGCCGTCGCCGCCGGCTGCTGAACTACGTGATGAAGGTGGACATCGAGCGTTACCGTGCGCTGATCCAGCGCCTCGGCCTGCGCCGATAGCTTTACCCGAGGGGGAGTGGCCACGCGGTCGCTCCCCCTCGCCACAAACGGCGCGAGCGCGCACGAGGGTCCGTCCGCCGGTCCTCGGTAGTGGTTCCCGGGAAGCGTCCCGGGAGCTTCGATCGAAGACCGGCCTCATTCCTCGAGCGTCCTCAGGCGAAACGGGTCCCAGGGTGGGAGACTCGCGTCGTACGAAGGAACTAAAGAGGAGAAACACCCTATGACCGACTCCACCGGAGTCACCGTGCACGAGACCGAAGCCGTCATCGACAACGGCCGGTTCGGCACCCGCACCGTCCGCTTCGAGACGGGCCGCCTGGCCCGCCAGGCCGCCGGCGCCGTGGTCGCGTACCTCGACGAAGAGACCATGCTGCTCTCGGCGACGACCGCGTCGAAGCACCCGAAGGAGCACTTCGACTTCTTCCCGCTCACCGTCGACGTCGAAGAGCGCATGTACGCCGCGGGCCGCATCCCCGGCGCGTTCTTCCGCCGCGAGGGCCGCCCGTCGACCGACGCGATCCTCACCGCCCGCCTGATCGACCGCCCGCTGCGCCCGTCGTTCGCCGACGGTCTCCGCAACGAAATCCAGGTCGTCATCACCGTCCAGAGCCTCAACCCGGACGACCCGTACGACGTGCTGGCCATCAACGCCGCTTCGGCGTCGACCCAGATCGCCGGCCTGCCGTTCTCCGGCCCCGTCGGCGGCGTGCGCGTCGCGCTGATCGAGGACCAGTGGGTCGCGTTCCCGACCTGGTCGCAGCTGGAGAAGGCCACCTTCAACATGGTCGTCGCCGGTCGCATCGTCGGTGACGACGTCGCCATCATGATGGTCGAGGCCGAGGGCACCGAGCACACGCTCGACCTGATCGCCGCCGGCGGCAAGGCACCGGACGAGACCTCGGTCGCCGAGGGCCTCGAGGCCGCCAAGCCGTTCATCAAGGTGCTGTGCGAGGCGCAGCAGCGCCTGGCCGCCGACGCCGCCAAGCCGACCGGCGAGTTCCCGGTCTACCCGGCCTACCAGCCGGACGTCTACGAGGCCGTCGCCGCCATCGCGACCGACGACCTGTCCCGCGCGCTGCAGATCGCCGGCAAGCAGGACCGCGACGCCGCGACCGACGAGGTCAAGGCCGCCGTCATCGAGAAGATCGGCCTGGGCGAGGGCGAAGCCTTCGAAGGCCGTGACAAGGAGATCGGCGGGGCGTTCAAGGCCCTGACGAAGAAGATCATGCGCCAGCGCGTCCTCACGGAGAAGATCCGCATGGACGGCCGTGGCCTCACCGACATCCGGTCGCTCTCGGCCGAGGTCGCCGTGATCCCGCGGGCGCACGGCTCGGCGCTGTTCGAGCGCGGCGAAACCCAGATCCTGGGCGTCACCACGCTGAACATGCTGCGCATGGAGCAGCAGATCGACTCGCTCTCCCCGGAGACGACGAAGCGCTACCTGCACCACTACAACTTCCCGCCCTTCTCCACCGGTGAGACCGGCCGCGTCGGTTCGCCGAAGCGCCGCGAGATCGGCCACGGCATGCTCGCCGAGCGCGCCCTGGTGCCGGTGCTGCCGAAGCGCGACGAGTTCCCGTACGCGATCCGCCAGGTCTCCGAGGCACTGGGCTCCAACGGCTCGACGTCGATGGGCTCGGTCTGCGCGTCCACCATGGCGCTGTACAACGCCGGCGTGCCGCTGAAGGCGCCGGTCGCGGGCATCGCGATGGGCCTGGTCTCCGATGAAGTGGATGGGGAGACGCGTTATGTGGCGCTGACCGACATCCTCGGTGCCGAGGACGCCCTGGGCGACATGGACTTCAAGGTCGCCGGCACCAAGGACATCATCACCGCGCTGCAGCTCGACACGAAGCTCGACGGCATCCCGTCGGAGGTCCTCGCGGCCGCGCTGAAGCAGGCGAAGGACGCCCGCAACACCATCCTCGAGGTCATCGCCGAGGCGATCGACGGCCCGGACGAGATGAGCCCGTTCGCGCCGCGCGTCACCTCCGTGAAGATCCCGGTCGACAAGATCGGCGAGGTCATCGGCCCGAAGGGCAAGATGATCAACTCGATCACCGAGGAGACCGGCGCCGACATCTCCATCGAGGACGACGGCACGATCTACGTGGGCGCGGCCGACGGCCCGTCGGCGGAGGCGGCGATCGACAAGATCAACGCCATCGCCAACCCGCAGCTGCCCAAGGTCGGCGAGCGCTTCCTCGGCACCGTGGTGAAGACGGCCGCGTTCGGCGCGTTCGTCTCGCTGCTGCCGGGCAAGGACGGCCTGGTGCACATCTCCAAGCTGGGCAACGGCAAGCGGATCGCCAAGGTCGAGGACGTGGTCAACGTGGGCGACAAGCTCCGCGTCGAGATCGCCGACATCGACAACCGCGGCAAGATCAGCCTCATCGTCGTCAAGGAAGACGAGGCCGCCAAGCCCGCCGAGGGTGACAAGCCGGCCGACGCCGAGAAGGCCGACGCCAAGTAAGACAGCTCGTTCCGGTTCGTGAAGGCCACCTCGGGATGTCCCGGGGTGGCCTTCACGGCAAGTTGAGTAAGGAACCCATGGCACGGCAGGTTTCCGGGCACGAGCAGCCCGTCGGCACCACCCGCACGCTGGAGTCCACCCCGGACGGTGCGGTCGTCAAGCGCAGCGTCCTGCCCGGCGGCCTGCGCGTGATCACCGAGCACGTCCCGGCGTCGCGCTCGGCCACGGTCGGGCTGTGGGTCGGCATCGGCTCCCGCGACGAGCCGGCCGCGGTCGCCGGCGCCGCGCACTACCTCGAGCACCTGCTGTTCAAGGGCACCAAGCACCGCGACGCCACGCAGATCGCCGAGGAGATCGACGCGGTCGGCGGCGAGTTCAACGCCTTCACGGCGAAGGAACACACCTGCTACTACGCGCAGGTGCTCGACGCCGACCTCCCGCTCGCCATGGACCTGGTCACCGACGTCGTCTTCGACGCACTGTGCACCGACCGCGACATGGACATGGAACGCAGCGTCGTCCTCGAAGAGATCTCGATGCGCGACGACGACCCCGAGGACCTGCTGCACGAGACCTTCGTGACGGCCATCCTCGGCGACCACCCGCTCGGCCGCCCGGTGCTCGGCACCGAGAAGTCGATCATCGAGATGTCCCCGGCCGCGCTGCGGAACTTCTACAAGCGCCGCTACACGTTGCCGCGCATGGTCCTGTCCGTGGCCGGAAACATCGACCACAACCAAGTGCTGCGCCTGGTCCGCAAGGCGCTCGGCGAGCGCCTGGCCGGCACCGCGACGCCGATCGCGCCGCGCGAGGGTCGCGCCCGGATCAAGACCGTGCCGAAGCTGGCCCTGCACACCGACGACACCGAGCAGGCGCACGTCATGCTCGGCCTGCGGTCGCTGTCGCGTCACGACGACCGCCGCTTCGCGCTGTCGGTGCTCAACGCGGCCCTCGGCGGCGGCATGTCGTCGCGGCTGTTCCAGGAGATCCGCGAGCAGCGCGGGCTGGCGTACCAGGTGTATTCGTCGGTGGCGAGCTACGCCGACACCGGGCACATGGCCGTCTACGCGGGTTGCCAGCCGGAGAAGCTCGGCGACGTCGCCGGCGTCATCCGCGAGGTGCTCGACAAGGTCGGCGTCGACGGCCTGACCGACGCCGAGGTGGCCCGCGCCAAGGGCCAGCTGCGCGGCGGGCTGGTGCTGGGCCTGGAGGACACGTCGTCGCGGATGTCGCGGATCGGCAAGAACGAGCTCAACTACGGGCGCTACCTGGGTGTCGACGACACGATCGCGCGCATCGACGCGGTGACCACCGAGGACGTGTGTGCGCTCGCTCGCACTTTGTTCGCGCGGCCCGGTGGCGTCTCGGCGGCGGCGGTCGTCGGCCCGTACGCTCACGCCGACGACCTTCCTGACGACCTGCACGAGGTGATCGCTTCATGACCATCAACGTCGGTGTGCTCGGTGCGCGCGGCCGGATGGGCGCGACGGTGGTGAACGCCGTCGAAGGCGCCGGGGACATGAAGCTGGTGGCCGCGCTGGACGCGGGCGACGACTTCGCGGCGCTGGCCGACGCCCAGGTGGTCGTCGACTTCACCCACCCCGACGCCGTCATGGGCAACCTCGAGTACCTGGTCGAGCACGACATCCACGCGGTCGTCGGCACCACGGGCTTCAGCGAAGACCGGCTGGCCTCGCTGCGTTCGTTGCTCGAGCCGAAGCCGTCGCTGGGCGTGCTGATCGCGCCGAACTTCGCCCTTGGCGCGGTTCTCGCGATGCGGTTCGCGGCCCAGGCGGCGAAGTTCTACGCCTCGGCCGAAATCATCGAGCTGCACCACAACCGCAAGGCCGACGCGCCTTCGGGCACCGCCGCGCACACCGCGCGGATGATCGCTGCCGCCCGCGCGGAAGCGGGCGTGGCACCGGGCCCGGACTCGACGACGGCAGAGCTCGACGGCGCCCGTGGTGCGACGGTCGAGGAGGTCCGCGTGCACTCGGTCCGCCTGCCGGGCCTGGTCGCGCACGAGGAGATCCTGTTCGGCGGCGAAGGGGAGACCCTCACCATCCGCCACGACTCCCTCGACCGGACGTCGTTCATGCCGGGCGTGCTGCTCGGGGTGCGTGAGGTGCTGCAGCGGCCCGGCCTGACGGTCGGCCTGGAAAACGTCCTCGACCTGTGAAAGCACGCAATGTGGCGCTGCTGCTGACGGCGGCGCTGGTCGTCTACCTGTTCCTGCTGGCGGATCGGGCGGTCGCCCTGTTCAAGACGGGCACGGGCGTCGGGATCGCGCTGGGGGCGGGGGTGCTGCTGCTGCCGGTCCTGGGCATCTGGGTCGTCGTCATGACCTGGCGCAACGGCCTGCAGATCCAGCGCCTGTCCCGGCGGCTGGACGCCGAGGGCGCGCTCCCGGACGTCTCCGACCTCCCGCGCCGCCCGTCGGGCCGGGTGGATCGCGACGCGGCCGACGCCTGGTTCGCGGAGCGCCGCGCGGAGGTCGAGGCCGACCAGGAGAACTGGCGGGCCTGGTACAAGCTCGCGTACGCCTACGACATCGCGGGCGACCGCCGCCGGGCGCGCGAGACGATGAAGAAGGCCGTCGAACTGGAAGCGGCCGACCGCTGACGCTGCTGCTGAAGCTCGTCCTGGCGCCGCTGCTGGTGGTCGCCTCGTCACTGGCCGGACGGCGCTGGGGACCCGGGCTGACGGGCCTGCTGGTCGCGATGCCGGTCGTCGCGGGACCGATCCTGCTGATCACCTACCTGGAACACGGGCCGGCGTTCGTCGCGCGGGCCGCGTCGGCGTCCCTGCTGGGCCTGGTGTCGCTGGCCGCGTTCGCGGTGGTGTTCGCGCGGGTGTCGCGGGCGCGCGGCTGGCCGGGCACCCTCCTGGTCGGCTGGCTCGTGTGCCTGGCGCTGGATCTGGCGCTGTCCTTCGCGCCGGTGCCGGGGTGGGTGGCGCTCGGATTGGCCTTGGCGGCGGCCTGGGCGGGCATCCGGTTGCTGCCCGAGCCGGGGGCGGCCCGGCCGGTGGCGTTGCCGTGGTGGGACCTGCCGGCGCGCGCGGTGGCGACGGCCGTGCTCGTGGTGGTCCTGACGGCCGCGGCGGGCCGGCTCGGCCCCGATCTCACCGGCGTGCTCGCGCCCTTCCCGACCGGGACGAGCGTGGTGGCGGTGTTCGCTCTGGCGCAAGGCGGCCCGGCGGCGGCCGCGGCGACCACGCGAGGCGTGCTGCGCGGGCTCGGCGGGTTCTCGGCGTTCTGCTTCCTGGTGGCGGTGTTCGCGGAGCCGATCGGCGGGTGGGCGTTCGCCGTCGCGGTCGCCGGGACCGTGGGGTGGCAGCTGCTCAGTGGTGCAGCCAGCCGGCGAACACCGCGGGAGAAGCCGCGATCAGGCTGAAGCGGATCCACCGTCCGGCGAGCCCCGTCGTCAGGAACATCACCAGCCGCATCCGGACCAGGCCGGCCAGCACGCTCGTCGCCATGAACGGGGGCAGGCCCACCAGAGAACTCACCCCGTACGTCCCGGCCATCCAGTGCGGGTGCCGGTGGCACCGCTCGCGCAGCCGGTCGACCCAGGCGCGCACCCGCTTGGTCCGCAGCTGCCAGCGCACCCGCCGGGGTGTCATCGGGCGCTCGCGGTGCAACCGGTCGTGCAGCGGCTTCGGCAGCTTGATCGTGCCGCGCGCGGCGAGGTAGTACAGCGTCTTCCCGGCGATCTGCCCGACCGCCACCGCCGCCCCGAGCCACAGCCAATGCAGCCCCGGCTGGCTCGCGCACAGCCCGATCAGGAAGATCTCGGCGTTGACCAGCGGCACGATGGCCGAACCGAACGCGACGCCCAGCGTCAGCAGGATCCAGCTCATCGTGTCACCTCCTGAAATTCGCTCGCGTTCTTTCAAGTTATCAGTTCGAAATCTCTGCGCACTGGGGTTGGCCCCCCTGTTCGGCGGGTGGTCCGCACCAGAAGATCACCTGCCGGACGGCTGCCCGTCACCTCCCGTCGGAACACTGGCGGGGTGGCCGCCGAGCAATCCCGTACGCCCGCTGACCGATTCGGCGCCCTCTGCCGGGCCGTCGTGCGCGTGCTGCCACTGGGTCTGTCGCGGATCGTGGCGCCGACGTTTCTCGGCTTCTGCCTCATCAACGGGTTCACGTTCGGCGTCGACCTCGCGCTGCTGACCGTGTTCCACGGGCTGCTCGGCTGGCCGGTGTGGCTGGCGATCACGCTGGCGTACGTCTGCGCGTTCGGGCTGAGCTTCGCGCTGAACCGGACATTCAACTTCCATTCCCACGCCGCCGTCGGAATTCAGCTCGGGCTTTACATCGTGGCGATTGCTGTCAATTACGCGGCGTTCCTGCTGGGTGTGGGCGCGGGACTGACGGCGCTGGGCGTCGAATACCACGTCTCGCGGCTGCTCGCGGGCGCGTGCGAAGGCGTGTTCATGTACGCCGTGATGCGGTGGGTGATCTTCCGGGACTCAGCTCAGGGTGAGGTCGAGGGTGCCGGTGAGCCGGACCTCGCGGAGGGTGCGCTCGCCGGTGTCGAGGGTGCGGACGGTGCCGTCGGGGTTCCAGCCGGCCCGGCGGTAGAAGCCGAGGGTGGCGTGGTCGCCCTGGGCGACCCAGGCGATGCCGCGGGTGGCGCCGTCGGCCCGCAGCCCCGCGGCGGCCGTCGCGAGTAGCCGTCCGGCGTGGCCCCGGCGACCCCAGCGCGGTTCGACGAGCAGGGTGGCGATCAGCCCGGTCGTCTCGGCGTCTTCGGGCAGGCTCCCATCGGCCTGGGCGACCTCGTCCTCGGGCGCGCGGCCGGCGACGCAGAAGCCGACGGTGAACTCGCCCTCGGTGGCGACGTAGACGAGGCTGCCGGGGTAGTCGATGGTCTCGGTCCAGGTGCCGGCGAGGTCGGTGGCGTCCAGCTGCGCGAGGGCCTGCTTGCCGAGCAGGTCTTCGTAGGCGGCGTGCCAGGTTTCGCGCTGGATGCGGGCGATCTCCGCGGCGTCGGACAGGTCGGCGGGACGGACGGCGGCGTCGCTCATGGTGCGTGAATCTATAGGTTGCCGTTTTTGTCGGTGGTGGGTGGCACCATGACGTCATCATGCAAACGATCAGCGTCTCGACGGCCCGGAAGACGTTCCTGGCCGCACAGGGTTTCACCGACCCGCGTCCGTCCGGCGTGCCTTCGCGGCAGCACCTGAAACGGGTGTTGTCGAGAGTCCAGCTGCTGCAGCTGGACTCGGTGAACGTCGCGGTCCGCGCGCACTACATGCCGGTGTTCTCCCGGCTGGGCGCGTACGACCCGGCCATGCTCGACGAAGCGGCGTGGGCGAACTCGGCGCGCCGCCCGCGGCTGCTGGTGGAGACGTGGGCGCACGAGGCGAGCCTGCTCCCGATCGAGGACTGGCCGCTGATCCGCTCGGGCGCCAAGCGCGACGGCTGGTGGCGGCACTACGGGCCGTTGATCGAGAAGTCGCCGGGCCTGGTCGACGAGATCCTGTCGGTGGTGAAGGAACTCGGCCCGATCGGCGCGGGCGGCATCGAGCGGGCGGTGGAGGCCGACGCGCAGCGGCGCGGGCCGGGCTCGTGGTGGGAGCGGTCGGAGGTCAAGCGCGTCTGCGAGTACCTGTTCGGCATCGGCCAGCTGACCACGGGCACGCGCCGGTCGTTCGAGCGGCTGTACGACCTGACCGAGCGGGTGGTCCCGCCGGAGATCCTGGCCCGCTCGGTGTCCGCGGAGGAGGGCGCGCGGGGCTTGATCTCGCGTTCGGCGCGGGCGCTGGGCGTGGCGACGGAGACGGACCTGCGCGACTACTACCGCCTCGGCCCGGTCCCGGCCCGCCAGGCGGTGGCGGAGCTGGTGGAGGCGGGCGAGCTGGAGCCGGTCGCGGTCCGCGGCTGGAAGCAGGTGGCGTACCGGCACACCTCGGCCCGGACACCGCGGAACGTGGCGGGCCGGGCGTTGCTGTGCCCGTTCGACCCGCTGATCTGGGAACGGGGCCGCACCGAGCGGCTGTTCGGCTTCCACTACCGGATCGAGATCTACGTGCCGGAGCCGAAGCGGGTGTACGGGTACTACGTGTTCCCGTTCCTGCTGGACGGGGAGCTGGTCGCCCGCGTGGACCTGAAGTCCGACCGCGCGGCGGGGGTGCTGCGGGTGCAGGGGGCGTTCGTGGAGGAGGGCGCGGACGTGGCCCGGGTCCTGCCGGAGCTGGCGGCCGAGTTGAAGCACATGGCGGAGTGGCTCGGGCTGCCGGGCGTGACCGTCGGCGCCCGCGGAGACCTGGCGCGGCCGCTGGCGAAACTGGTCCGCTAGCCCCGGTGGTGCAGAGCCGGCCCTACGGCAGCCCGCCCCGAGGTCGCGAATGACTCATTCGGGCACTCGAAGCGAGGCACCTGAGGAGAAGTTCTTCCAGTTCCGCCAAACTGCGCTCGACCTCCGCGCGAGTACGGGGCCCGCCACCGTGCCTGAT